>JANNBG010000526.1:0-6313 GCA_031385205.1 Rhodobacterales bacterium | reverse complement strand
CCACCACCGAAATCGCGTTTAGCAATTCAGTCAGGGCTGATGCGTTTCTGACCCTGATCCGGCTGACATCGGCCCGCCCATCATAGCTGCCCGCCGCCTCACGCGGGGTCAGTTGCACATCCAGCGTGCCACCGCGCGCCGACGCAAACACGCCCGCTGCCGCCAGCACTGTGCCGGCGTCGTCGGATTGGATCCGCACCGCCGACCCGTGCCGAGATGGCACAACCGTCCCCGTCACCGCCCCTGCGCCATTTACCCCGGCGGTAAAGCTGCCATTCAACCCACCGCGCGGCGAAAACTCGCCCCGAAACCCGGTGAAGGCCAGATCATCCGCAACCTGCAAGCGGTCCAGCCGCAGGGTAAACGGGCTGCTTTTACCACCGCCCCCGCCACCCCGCGCGGGCATGGCGCGCAAATCGATGGTGCCATCCGTCACCGCGATTGTGGCCGCACCCTTGCCTTGCCCCGTCAGCGTCACCCCCGCATCCAGCCAATCGTCCAGCCGCACACGGTCAAACCGCGCGGTATCAAGCCCCCCTTTGGGCCGCAGTGCAATGCTGCCAGTGGCGCGTAACCCGCTGGCATCAATGGATATACTGCTGACCGCGGGTGGCGTGCCCAGCGTTGCTGCCACCTCCAGCCGCCCCTTGGCCTCGCGCGGTTTGGACCAGCCCAGTTCCGGCAGTGACACCCCCACCCCGCGCAACGATGACACCAGCGCCAGACGCGCCGCCTCGCCCTTGCGCAGATCAATCGTTACCTCGGCAGACCCCTGCCCCGAAACCATGCCCTCCGGCAGGCCCAGCCCCAAATCCTTTGCCACCGCATCCGACAGCGTCACCGTGCCCGCAATCTGCGCGCGCCCCCGTGCCTCTGGCCCAAACCCTTGGGAATACGTCACATCAAACGGCACGGTCCCCAACTTGCCCGGCCCCGCAATCGTCATGCCCTTGGGCGTGGCCTTCAAGGTCAGCGCATCCGCCGTAATCACCCGCCCCGGCACCAGCACATCAGACCGCACATCCGTGATCTGCCCCGTTACGTCGTAATCCACGTCTTTCAGTTGCACTTTCACGCCCAAAGGCAGCGTCAGCCGCGTCTGCACCCGCGCCTCACCCGTGCCCAGTGTGACGGGTCGGTCCGCCTTTGTCATGAACCGGAAGGGTGGCTGATCCAGCAAGGATAGTGTCGCCGTCAGGCTGCTGCGCGTGTTCAGGTCAATCTGCGCAATGTTGGGCCTTTGCGTGATATCGGCAATGCGAAACACCGATCCTGCCGCATCAATCGCCCCGCCTTCGGGCGGCGTGACCGTGCCACTGTCCAATACCGTCGTGTAACTGCGCCCTTCCAGCGTGGCATAGCCCGACCCGCCGTCAATCGGCGGCAGACTGCGCAGGAATCGCACCTGCGTCCCGGTAAACTCGTACCCGAGTGACAGCCTTGGCTCTGCCCCCGGGGCCAGTCGCACCGCCCCGTTCACGTTGAACAAGGTGCCCTGCTGCACATTGTTGGCCAGCCATTCCCGCGTTTTGGGCACCAACCGCAGCGGCCACAGCGCCACCAGCCGGTCCGCCGCAATTGCATCCAAACCCACATCCAGCGCCACTGTCCAGCCCGCAGCCCCCGCCTGCGCCTGCCCGGAGGCCAGCAAATGCCGGTCATCCGCCACCAGTGACATCTGCCCCACCTCGATGCGCAACGGATCCAGCGTCAGGCGCATGTCCAACGCGCCTTCGTTAAAGATGATCGGTGCGGCAAACTGACCTTCTGGGTCCACCGACAGATCACTGATCTGCATCTGCGTGACAAACGCCGCAGGCAAACGCCCGTTCAGCGCACCCGTCATCACCTTGCCATCCGCACCCATCAAATCCGCATGGCCCGCTGCCTTCAGGCGCAAGGTGCGGCTGTCGACCGTCATATCGCCCAAGGTGATGCGGCCCTTTTCCGGGTCATACGACAGCCCGATCGTCGCACTTTCAAAGGAAATCGGCTGCGTGTTGATATTGGGTGTAATCGCCCCCTTGGCGATATGCAGCGTGCCTTTCAGCGTGGCTACCCCGCCGTCTGTGCCAATCGCCGCCGTGATCTCGCCCGAAATCGGCGCATCCAGCACCGACAGAAACGCCAGCGGTGCCGCCTGTGCCGCAAGGTCGCTTGCCGCCACATTATCCACCGTGGCGGTCAGGCGCGCAGCGGGCGTGGTCTTATCCGTCACAAAGGTCAGCACGGCCTGCGCAGGCGTGGCCCCTTGCAGCAAAGACAGGCGCAATTCGGCTGCGATCTCGCCCGCGCGGTTATCAATGGCCAGCCGCCCGTCGCCCACTTGCCAGACATGGCCCGTACGCACATCCGTCAGGGTCAGTGATAGCGCATCCACCTGCACCGATGTCAGCGACTGCAAGGCCGGTCCGGCAAAACCCGCCTCCACCGCATCCAGCACGGCCCCCAGATTTTCAAACTGCGCCGTGCCGCCTTGGCCAAGGTTCAAATCGAACGTGCCATTGGCATCGCGCGTCAGGGCCACCTGTGCGCCCACAATCCGCAAGGCCGCAGGCCGCAAGGCCCCATGCGCAAAGGATGCACCGTCAAAATCCACCCGCACATCCGGCAGGGTCAGCAGGCTACGCCCATCCGGCTGGCGGATTTGTGCATCCTGCAAGGCCAGACGCGGCACCCAATCATCATCCACCAGCACATCCACGCCACCCAGATCAACCGACATGCCCCGCAGACTGCCGTTGATCCGCGCCTCGATCCGCGCCACCACGCCGTCAGGCAAATGGATCGTGCGCCCGGTCAGCGCCAAAACGCCCCAGATACTGCCCCCCACCAGCAGCACCAGCATCAGCACGGTCAGCAAAACCGACCGCAACGCCACCCACACATAATGCCGCCACCGCAGGGCGGGTGCGCGTGTAATGGTGGTTTCAGCCTGATCCATGCCCGTGCTACCCAAAATGCCCCCTGTCACCGAAGGCTTGCCTTTATCTTTGCCTTAACCCAGCTAGAACGCCAATGGTCAACACGCGCAAGCCAAGGAGCCGCCCATGATTACCGCAGGAACCCCCGCCCCCGATTTCACATTGCCGCGCGATGGCGGGGCTATGGTCACCTTGTCAGCCCTGCGCCCCGGCAAGGTCGTGCTGTATTTCTATCCCAAGGACGACACACCCGGCTGCACGCTCGAAGGCCAAGACTTTACCGCCCGCATGGCTGACTTTGCCGCCGCTGGCACCACCGTCATCGGTGTCAGCAAGGATTCTGTCAAAAGCCATGACAAGTTTTGCAAAAAGCATGGGCTGGGCATCATGCTGGTATCTGACGAAGGCACCACAATGTCCGAAGATTACGGCGTCTGGCTGGAAAAAAGCATGTATGGCAAAACCTATATGGGTATTGAACGCACCACCGTGCTGATCGATGGCACCGGAAAGGTCTCGCAGGTCTGGAACAAAGTCAGCGTCAAGGGCCACGCGGATGACGTGCTGGCCGCAGCGCGCGCCCTGTGATGACCCTGACCGATATGGCGGTGGACGTGCTTTCCACCGCCGATGGCCACGCCAAAACCGCGCTGTCCCGCCGCCATGCCGCCACATGGTTTACAAGCCCACGCCTTGCCATCGGGCAAACACGGCCCCCCGATCAGCCCGCACGGCCCGCAGAACCCGCCCTTCTCGACCCCCGCGATGTGCCGCGCCGCAGGCCCGGATCACCCACCGGGCGTATCGCCCTGCTGCATGCCGTGGCGCATATTGAACTGAATGCCGTTGATCTGCATTGGGATATCATCGCGCGTTTTGCCCACCACCCCATGCCGCCCGGTTTCTATGACGACTGGGTCCGCGCCGCCGATGACGAAAGCAAACATTTCAACCTGATGTGCGATTGTCTGGAATCCCTCGGCTCCCATTACGGTGCCATGCCCGCCCATGCCGGCATGTGGCGCGCGGCCTCTGACACCAAGGATGACCTGCTGGCCCGCCTTGCCGTCGTGCCAATGGTGCTGGAGGCAAGGGGTCTGGACGTGACACCGGGCATGATTGACCTGTTCCAAAAGGCTGGCAACGCGCAGGCTGTCACCGCCCTTGAAACCATCTATGCCGAAGAGGTCGCCCATGTGGCCTATGGTTCCAAATGGTTCAACTGGTTGTGTGGTCGCAGTGGCACGGACCCAAAGGATGTGTTCCACACCCTCGTCCGTCAGTATTTCCACGGCGCGCTGAAGCCCCCGTTCAATGAGCCGAAACGCGCTGACGCGGGGTTACCACCCGATTTTTACTGGCCTCTGGCCCCTATAACCTAAGTTTATCGGCGGGTTTTCGCCGATCAAGGCGCGCATCCGCCACCAAAACGCAAGGGTTGGTCAATTCAGTTGAAGAAGTCCCCCCCGCTGGCTATGCCCTTAAAACTGCTTTGGCCGGAATGGAAACGGACCCGACACGTGATCAACAGGCTCTCTTACCGCATCCGCACCGCGCTTGAAGCGCGGCTTCCCGAACAGCGTCTGTTCCTGAAATCGGATATCGAAACGCGGTTCATTCGCTTGCGCCCCGTCACGCAGGCCGTCGCCATGGCAGGTGGTTGCCTGCTGGTGGCCTGGACGATCTTTGCCACCGCCATCATCCTGATGGACAGCATCAGCGCCGGGTCATCGCGCGAACAGCAGGCCCGCCAACAGGCCCTGTACGAAGAACGCCTGAACGCCCTGTCCGCCGACCGCGATGCCCGCGCGGATGAGGCTGTGCGTGCACAAGAACGCTTTAACCTCGCCCTCGATCAGGTCAGTGCGATGCAGTCGCGCCTGCTCGCCTCCGAAGACCGCCGTCGTGAGATGGAAACCGGCATCGAGGTGGTGCAAGACACCCTGCGCCGCACCATTGGCCAACGCGATGAGGCGCGCGGCGATGCATCCGAGGCGACGCTGGCACTGGCCGCGCAAACCGGCACCACCCGCACCGACAAAACCCGTGCGCGCGATGCCGAGGCGACAGTGACAATGCTGACGGGTGCGCTTGGCAACACCGCTACGCAACGCGACCAGCTGCAGGGTGTCGCAGATAAGGCCGATGCCCGTGCCGATGCCATCGCCGCCGAAAAAGCCGCCCTGATCGCCCGCAATGACGAGATTTTCCGCCAGTTGGAAGAGGCCGTCACCGTGTCTATGGGTCCGCTTGACAAGATGTTCAGCGCGGCCGGATTGTCGCCCGACACCTTGCTGAACGAAGTGCGCCGCGGGTATTCCGGCCAAGGCGGTCCACTGTCCCCCCTGTCATTATCCACTTCTGGTGCACTGCCGTCACCCGAAGAACTGCGCGCAAACGCCATTCTTGGCGGGCTTGACCGCATGAACCTCTATCGCCTCGCCGCCGCAAAAGCCCCCTTTGGCATGCCTGTGCTGGATAATTTCCGCTGGACCAGCGGCTTTGGTATGCGACGCGACCCGAAGGGCTGGGGCAACCGCATGCATGAAGGCACTGATCTGGCCGGGGCCACCGGCACGCCGATCCATGCCACCGCAGATGGTGTCGTGACCTTTGCCGGCTGGGATAGTGGCTATGGCCGTCTGGTGAAAATCCAGCACGCCTTTGGCATCGAGACGCGCTATGCGCATAATTCCGAACTTTACGTGACCGTCGGGCAAAAGGTGTCGCGTGGGGACAAGATCAGTGCTATGGGCAACTCAGGCAGGTCCACTGGTACGCATTGTCACTACGAAATCCGCATCAACGGGACCGCGATCAACCCTATGATCTTCATAAAGGCAGGCCAGGATGTTTTCTAAAAGCCGCATCAACGAACCCGGCGCCAAACCAGACGCGGAGAAGCCGAAATTGCCGGAAAATACCAAACCCAGCATGGACTTCATGCCATCCTCCCCCAAAGGCAAAGCTGGCGTATCGGTCCTGTCATCCGACCTGACCGTGGTGGGAAACCTGAAAACCTCGGGCGATATTCAGGTCGAAGGCACGGTTGAAGGCGATATCCGCGCGCATCTGCTGACCGTCGGTGAAACCGCCACCATCCGGGGCGAGATCATGGCCGATGACATCGTCGTCAATGGCCGCGTGATTGGCCGTGTACGCGGGCTCAAGGTGCGCCTGACCAGCACGGCACGCGTCGAAGGCGACATCATCCACAAGACCATTGCCATCGAATCGGGTGCGCATTTTGAAGGCTCTGTGCAGCGCCAGGAAGACCCGCTATCCACCAGCCGCCCCGCCCTTGCGGCGCCGACGGCCACATTCACGGATGCCAAAACCGAGTAGGATGGGCAATCTGCCCATCTTCCTCTTACGCGCTTGAATGAAAA
>JANNBG010000501.1:0-3203 GCA_031385205.1 Rhodobacterales bacterium | reverse complement strand
TGCGCGGTTGAATAGGGCCCGCCGCCGCCAGCAGTTGGATCGCCTCGGCCGCCGCCTTATCCGCACCCACCCCCGCCACCAGCGGTAGATCGGCCCGGTCAATGCGCATCGCCAGTGATGCAACCCGGTGCCCGGTGCCATCCAGCAATTCAATGCTGTCATCCATCCGCCACACCAGCATCGGCGTGCGTTCCGTTATCAAGACCTGCAGAATGCCGCCCGACCGCACACGCAATTCCGCCATCTGCACGGCATCCAGTGCCTCGATCCGCGCGCGCGCCGCATCAAGGTCCAATTCAAACGACGACTGCGGCAAAGGAATGGCCAGTTTGGCGCGAATGGCATCGGCCAGATCGGGTGAGGCGCCTTCGACCGATATCAATGTCACCATGAATTCCGGGCGGTTCTGAAATTCGGTCCGCACATTGGCAAAGGTTGCCGTCACCTGACTGCGCCGGGCCGGATCGGCCAGATACAGGCTGACCACACCAAACAGGATCATCGTGGGCAAGCCTACGCGGAACAGCACGCGGAAAACGGGCGTCAACCACAGCCGTTGCATCCGGTAGGCCCAGCGGCTGGGCGCAATTTCGCGGCGTGTTACCTGTTGCATGACGCGTCCTTCACAATCCAATCGCACAGGTCCGGGAATGAAATCCCCACAAAGGCTGCCTGTTCGGGGGCCAGTGACGTGGGCGTAAATCCGGGCTGCGTGTTGGTTTCCAGCAGGATCAGCCCCGCCAATCCGCGCGTATCGTCCCAGCGAAAATCTGTGCGGCTTAACCCCCGGCACCCAAGTGCACGATGCGCGCGCAAGGCATAATCGAGGCAGGCCGCCGTGATCTCATCGGGGATCAGCGCAGGCAAAACATGCCGCGACCCGCCCGGTTTGTACTTGCTGTCATAGTCATACCAGCCGTCCGTTACGATATCCGTCACGCACAAGGCCCGGTCGCCCATCACCGTCACCGTCATCTCACGGCCCGGCGCATAGGCCTCCACCATCACCAAATCCGGCATCGTATCGGCAAGTCGCGGCGCGTTGGACCCCTCGCGCACAATGTAAACCCCGACCGATGACCCTTCATTATTCGGCTTCACCACATAGGGTGGGGCCATCACATGCCCCGCCGCCACATCACCCCGCGCCACAATCATGCTGGGCACCACGGGCAGACCCGCCGCCGCATACACCTCTTTGGTGCGCGCCTTATCCATCGCAATGGCTGACGCCATCACACCCGAATGCGTATAGGGGATTTGCAGCCATTCCAGCATGCCCTGCACACAGCCATCTTCGCCCCAGCGGCCATGCAGGGCATTGAACGCCACATCGGGACGCAAGGCTGCCAGTTGCGCAGGCAAATCCGGGCCGCAATCGACCTCGGATACCGTATAACCCGCGTCACGCAGCGCACGGGCGCTTGCAGCACCCGACACAAGCGATACTTCCCGTTCCGCGGAAAGCCCACCCATTAGAACCGCGATACGCAGGGATGTCTTGCCTGACACGCCCGCCATGTTACTGCCTTATCCCGGGTCTTTTGCCCGGATTATTCAGCGGCTGGTTCACCCACCCGCATGATTTCCCACTCTAACGTGATCCCACTGTTTTGGAAAACCTTTTTTCGCACATCTTCGCCCAATCCTTCCAAATCCGCCGCCGTTGCCCCACCCGCGTTGATCAGAAAGTTGGAATGCATCGACGACATCTGCGCCCCACCGCGTTTTGCCCCCCGCATGCCTGCGTCATCAATCACCTTCCAGGCCTTCAATTCATGGCTGTCACCCTCGCGCCCCGTGCTGGAATGCCCCACCGGATTGCGAAAGGTGGACCCGGCTGATCGGTCCTTCGTCGGCTGCGTCGCATCGCGCTTGGCAATCTGCTCCGCCATCCGCGCCTCCAGCAGGTCGGGCGCCGCGATTTGCGCGTGGAACGTCGCGTCAACAATCACCGCACCTTCCGGCAAATCGGATTGCCGGTAGCGCAGGTTCAAATCCTGTGCCGGAACCGTCTGCACCGTCCCATCCCGAAAGACTACGCGCACCTGCAGCAGATGATCGGCCACATAACTCCCATAGCACCCCGCGTTCATCCGCACAGCGCCGCCGATACTGCCCGGAATGGTGCGCAGAAACGTCAAATCCAGCCCCGCCTCCGCCGCGCGCCGCGCCACATGCGCATCCAGTGCCGCCGCCCCCGCCGTCACCACCTCACCCACGCTGATGCCATTGAACCCCCGCCCCAACCGGATCACCACGGCGCGGAGTCCCCCATCCCGCACAATCAGGTTAGACCCCACCCCCATCGGGAACACCGGAATGGACGGGTCCAGCCCTGCCAGAAACCCACATAAATCCGCCTCATCCGCAGGCTGAAACAACCAGTCCGCCGGGCCACCAACCCGCAACCACGTCAGGTCTGCCAGCGGGCGGTCGGGCGTCAGCGTGCCGCACACAGGGGGTATCGGTTGGGTCATAACCGCTTTGACCACAGACCCACCAACATCCCGGTGGCGGTGCCAACTGCAATTGGCAAACAAATCATGACCATAATGATTGCCAAACCCAAGGCACCTATGATGCCGGCAGACCCGATCATTGCATACAATACTGCTCCCGCCCCGCCGGAAAAGACAAGCAGCCCAGCAGCCCAACCCCATTTGCCGCGTCGCACCAATGCGTGACTTATGCATCCCGCGCTGAGGCTTATCAGAATAAAGATGACAATCTGCCCAACAGCAGCCATGACCCTACCCCACCAACCCCCGCACCCAACGCCACAGGAACACCACCGGCCAGCGCAGGATGCTCGCCCCCGCCGCCAGCACCAGCAGCCCGACGATGGGGCCATTTTGATAAGTCACCCAGCCAAGGATCGGAATGCCGATGGCGATCAGCACATAGGCGGCCTTCCAGTGGTTATCGCGGCTGGGAAACATCGCCAGCACATTGGCAAAGATCAACCACGCAAAGGCCAGCGCGAGTGCGATCATTTCCGCAACTCGCGCGGCAGTTCCACGGGCTTTCCCAAAGCGCGCTTGACGAAATAGATCAACGGGTTGCGCATCATTGACAGAAACCCCAGCAGGCCCAGCGTCGCCAGCAACCAGCCATGATCCCAGCCGATCCATCCCAATAACAAGGGGGCCGTCACCAGCAAGGTCACCCCTGGAACCATTTGATGCTTCATCGGCAACATG
>JANNBG010000500.1:0-9098 GCA_031385205.1 Rhodobacterales bacterium | reverse complement strand
CCGATGACGATGCCGGCACCAATCCCCCCCGCCACAGTGCCAAGGTGTGACACCATCAGTGCGCAGACCACCGACGCACAGCCCGCGATGGACCCGACCGAAATGTCCAGCCCTGCCGACACAATCACCATGGTCATGCCCACGGCAATCAGCCCGACCACGGCCATGTTCTGCCCGATGTTGAACAGGTTGCGCGCGGAAAAGAAGAACTCCGTCTGGCTGACGATCAGCGCCACAAGGATGACAAGTGCGATGATCAGCGACAGGTTTTCCGCCCCGATCAGGCGCAGGGTCCGGCGGATTGCGCCATCGGTGGTCTTGGTCATGTTTTGGCCTTCGGCATGGGTCATGCAGCCTTTTGTGTTCCCAGCGCGAGCGAGACAATGACTTCCTCGGTCGCATCGCGTTTTTCGACCGGCGCCGACAGTCGCCCGCCCTGCATCACCACGATCCGGTCGGACAGCGCCAGCAGTTCCGGCATGTCGGACGAGATCAGCATGATCGCCATGCCCTGGGCGGCAAGCGTGTCAATCAGTCGGTAGATCTCGGCCTTGGCCCCCACGTCCACGGCGCGGGTCGGTTCATCCAGGATCAGCAGTTTCGGACCCGCCGCCAGCCAGCGCGCCAGCACGACTTTTTGCTGGTTGCCGCCCAACAGTTTACCCACCTCTTGCGTCAGGGACGGCGTCTTCACCTCCAACCGCGCGATCACCGGCCCTACCGCCTCCACCATTTGCACGGTGCGCAACATGCCCCAGCGGGCAAGGCGCTGGTAGACGGCAAGCGAGGCGTTCTCGATGACCGAGCGGACGAGGATCAACCCCTCCACCTTGCGGTTTTCGGGGGCAAAGCCGATATCGGCGGCAATGGCGTCGGATGGGCTGCGGATATGGCGATCGCGGCCCGAAATGCGCACAGTACCGCTGGTCATCGGAAACTCGCCGAAGATCACCTTGGCCAATTCGGTCCGGCCCGCGCCGACCAACCCGCCAAAGCCCAGCACTTCGCCTGCGCGGATCTGGAACGCGATGTCGCGGTGCCAGCGGCTGTTCAGCCCATCAACCTGCAAGACCACCTCGGGGCGTGTCGTCTCAACCCGGTGGAAATCGTGGATCAACTCGCGCCCGACCATCAGGCGCACGATCTGATCCTCGGTTGCCTCCCGCGTGACCAGATCGCCGGTCTGCACGCCGTCTTTCAGCACGACCACGCGGTCGGAAATCTCCATCACCTCTTTCAGCCGGTGGCTGACATAGATGATCCCCAAACCTTCGGCAGCCAACTGTCGGATCAGCGCAAACAGCCGCGCCACTTCATCCGAAGTCAGCGAAGACGTCGGCTCGTCAAAGGCCACGACCTTGACACCCGGTTTCAGCGCCCGCAGGATTTCCACCAGATGCATCTGCGCGGGCGACAGGCTGCGTCCATCGGCATCCGGGTCCAGCATGCCGGTAAACCCATAGCGCGCCAGCATCGCCTCCACCTGCCGCCGCATTGCCGCGAAATCGACACGCCCCAGCGTGCGGCGCGGGTATTCGCCGACATAGACGTTTTCGGCGACCGAGATATCCGGCACAATCTCAGGCTCTTGTCGTACCAGTCGAAAGCCCGCCTGCCGCGCTGCCAAGGGCGCGGCATGGCTGACATCCGCGCCATCCAGTTGCATCGTGCCTTCATCCAGCCTGTAGTCGCCACACAGGATTTTCAGCAGGGTCGATTTGCCCGCCCCGTTTTCGCCGACAAAGGCTACAACCTCGCCACGGCGCACCTGCATCGACAGCGCGGTCAACGCCCGCACGCCTGGAAAGGATTTGCCGACGGATCGGATATCAAGGATCGGGGGGGTCATGCGATGCCCATGAAAAAGGCGGGCCCGTCACAGGCCCGCCGTGTGGCAGGGGAACTCAGTTGCAGGGCATGATGTCCGCATAAGTGGCCGGATCAACGATCGTGGTGTTGGCCACAGTCTTTTCCGGCAGCGGTTCACCGTTCTCGATGGCGTTGATCAGCGCGCGCGCCGCAGCATCGCCCACGTCCACGCCGCTGATGTAAAGCGAGGCTTTGAAGGCGGACTCGATGCCCGCTTTCCACGGACGGCAGGCCTCATAGGCGCCCAGACCCACGGCGATCACGTCGGCCGGTGCCACGCCCGCGTTCTTTAATGCGTTCGATGCGCCTAAAACGCCTTCGTCATTGCAAGACACGACAACCCACTTTTCCACAGCCGGATTGGCGGTGATCACGGGGCCAGCCGCGGTCAAAGCCGAATCAGTGGTGCCGTCATAGGCCACGGTGATGAAATTCTCTTCCTTGGCACCGGCGGCGATCAGTTGCGCCTTTTCGGCATTCGTCCGGTCATTGCAAACCGACAAAGTCTCCACGCCGACGCTCAGAATACCCACCTTGCCGCCATCAAGCCAACCGGAAGCTTTCAGCAACTCACCCGCCTTGTCGCCCACTTTGGTACCCATCGCCACGCCATCAAAGCCCGCAAACGGCACATCTTTGCCATCGGCGTCTTTCAAAGGGTCGTCGGTGGCAATCAGCGGAATGCCCGCGTCTTTGGCGGCTTTTGCAGCCGCAGGCCCCATGGCCTGATCTGGTGCTGTCAAGCCGATGCCCTTGGCACCCGAGGCAATCGCGTCGGAAACGGCGCTGATGGCCAGGTTGGCGTCAAGTTCGACGTTGATGATCCGCGCCTCATAGCCCAATTCCTTTGCGGCTGCCGTGAAACCCGCCGCCTGATCAATGAAATACTGCTGTGTGCCGCTTTTGTAGATCGCAACGATCAGCTTGTCTTGCGCCTGCGCCACACCCGCAGCCAAAAGTATCATCACTACGCCAGTCGTCAGAAGTGTTTTCCGCATATCCCTGCCTCCTCCCAGATGAGCCTTGATCACACGACGATAAAGCAGTTTATCAGACAAACGCAAGCGTCAAGAAACAGGATGCGCCATGGCCAGACTTTCGGGCAAGACGGCAATCGTGACCGGGGCCGCAAGGGGCATCGGCGCCGCCATCGCGGCACGCTTTGCTGCCGAGGGGGCGGCGGTCGTCGTGGCGGATATCCTGACCGGACTGGCGCAGGAAACGGCGGCCAGAATCGCACAGGATAGCGGCCAACAGGTGATCGGCGTGGCCTGCGATGTGGCAGACCCCGCGTCCATTGCCACCATGCATGCCGCCGCGCGCGCCGCGCTGGGGCCGATCAGTGTGCTGGTCAACAATGCCGGCGTGAACGTGTTCCGCGACCCCCTGCAATCCACAGCGGCCGACTGGGCGCACTGCATGGCGGTCGATCTTGAAGGCGCGTGGCTGTGCACCCGCGCGGTGTTGCCCGACATGATCGCGCGCCGCGACGGGGCGGTCATCAACATCATCTCGAATCACGCGATGACGGTGATGCGTGGCACCTTTCCTTACCCGGTCGCCAAACATGCGCTGTTGGGCCTGACGCGGTCCCTCGCGCTGGAATATGCCGGGCAGGGCATAGCGATCAACGCCATCTCGCCAGGCTATACCGATACGCAACTGGCGGTGGATGAATTCAACCGCCACCCCGACCCAACCGCCGCCCGGCGCGCGGTGGAGGCGCGCCAACCGCCCGGCAGGCTGTGCCGCCCGGACGAAGTGGCGGCGGTGGCCGTCATGCTGGCATCCGACGAAGCGCGGTTCATGATCGGAGAAAACGTCGTCATCGACGGCGGTGTCAGCATCCGCATGTATGAAGATTGAAGCCTATGGTTCCAGCACGCGGAACCCCTGCTGCGCATCCTCGATGGCGCGGGCGATCAGGCAGCGCATCGCCGCCTCGGCGGCTTGCGGATCGCGCGCCTCAAACGCGTCAAAGACGGCGGCGTGCAACTCCTGGCTTTCGTCCATGCCGATCATGTCCTTCGTATAGCCGCGCGCACGCATCTGCAGGTCCAGCAACAGGCCGAGTGCCGCCTCGATCACCGCAAAAAGCTGCGACAACAGGTCGGAATCGACCGCTGCCAGGAAGGCGCGGTGAAACTCCAGATCCGCGTTGATAAAGCGCTGCCTGCGGTCGGCATAGTTGGGGTCCGGGGTGCGGAACTCTTGCTCCTTCCACGCCCATGCCGTGCGGATGCGGTCGCGCGCGCCGTCCGATGCGGTCAGCGTGGCGGTGTAGACAACCCCCGGTTCCAGCACCAGCCGGACCTTCAGCAGGTCTTGCAACAATGACTTGGTATCGCCCGCCTTGATGCGCCAGTTCATCACATCCGGGTCCAGAAGACGCCATTCGCTGCGCGATTGCACCCGCGTGCCGTCCGAAGTACGGCTGCGGATCAGCCCCTTGGCGCCAAGGATGCGAAACGCCTCGCGCACGACTGACCGACTGACGCCCAACGCGATGCACAAATCCGCCTCTTTGGGGATCGCCTGGCCCGAAGCCCATTCGCCACCCAGAATGCGGGTGCCCAACGCTGACACCGTCTCGCCCAGCACGCCACGCACCTCGATGACGCCACCCAGGCCTTGGATTTGGCGGAAAGTGGGGGCTGTTCGTGGCATGGGGGACATCAAACCGGACCTTTGACTGCGGACATCGTTCATCATCGTGGAACTACCGCGCCAGAGCAAGCGTGGCGCAGTTGGGCCAGTATCCGGGGCAAAACCGGCCCTCACCAAAACATCGCCCGCGACCAACAGGTGGCGGTCAAGTCCTACGGCACGGGCGGTGGAAAACAGCGGGCAACATGTCAGCCGACCAACCGCTTCAGTTACGCAGCCATCCGCAATCCGCCGTCCAACTGATAGCCGAATGGCGCGCATGCACGCAGGCGCGAAGGACCGCCCGACAGAGGGGCAAGAGCAGATGGATCAGAGCAGATAAAAACGCCCTATGCCGCCAGCTTTTCCCCAATCATCACCAGCAGCTTGCGATGATCCACATCAAAATTCCGGATGCCTTCAGCCAGCTTTTCCGTCGCCATCGCATCCTCGTTCATCGCCCAGCGGAACGCCGCCTCGTTCAACGACACACGCGGCATGCCCGATATCTTGTCGGCTGACAGCATCACCGGCAAATCGCCCATATCCGCCGCCAGTTCCGTCAACAACGCCGGTGCAATCGTCAGCCGGTCACAGCCCGCCAAGGCCTTGATCTGCCCCGTATTGCGGAACGATGCGCCCATCACCACCGTCTTGATCCCGTTCGATTTATAATAGTCATAAATCTGGCGCACCGACAGAACGCCCGGGTCTTCCCCGGCCCCAAATGTCCGTGCCTGTTTGGCCGCGTACCAATCCGTGATCCGCCCCACAAAGGGTGATATCAGGAACACCCCCGCCTCCGCACAGGCCACCGCCTGCGCCTGGGCGAACAGCAGTGTCATGTTGCAGTTGATGCCTTCGCCTTCCAGCACCTCGGCCGCCCGGATGCCCTCCCACGTCGTTGACAGCTTTATCAGAATCCGCTCGCGTCCGATGCCCTTTTCGCCGTAGGCCGCAATCAGCGCCCGTCCCTTGGCAATCGACGCCTGCATGTCAAATGACAGGTTCGCATCCACCTCTGTCGACACCCGCCCCGGCACCAGACCCGCCAGCACCGCCCCAACCCCTACCGTCAGCGCATCTGCAATGCCCAATGCATCCCGCCCAACCTTGCGGCCCGCTGCGATTTC
Organism: Rhodobacterales bacterium; assembly: GCA_031385205.1. GTDB lineage: Bacteria > Pseudomonadota > Alphaproteobacteria > Rhodobacterales > Rhodobacteraceae > JAAFHS01. The sequence goes on along the minus strand of JANNBG010000500.1, from coordinate 3,450 downwards.
CATGGCAACCATCTCTGCAAACGCCGGACTTTGGACCGCCTTCAGCAGGATCGACGGGTTCGTCGTGCAATCCACGGGTTTCAGCGTGCGGATCGCCTCGATATCGCCGGTGTCGGCAACAACCGTTGTGACAGCGCGCAGCTGGTCGAGTGCAGAGGCCATGGTCGTCATTCCTTTATTGCTTTGGGCTGTGCCATCATGCCGCAACGTTACACCACGTCAAAGGCAAGGGCCATGCCACCCAAGACAAGCATGCCGCATATTCCTGCGACGGAAAACGTGGAGTCACCCGTTTTGGCATCACAGTCAGATTGCCAACAGCAGCAAGGAAGCCCGTGATCGCCCTCGCCCCGCACTTTTCCCCGGATTGGCAGCGCCGCGCACCGCACACCCTTGCGCCTGCCGCCACGCCCGCCATCATCGTGCGCATGACGCGCGATGACCCCATTCCTGCCGCCATGCCCGATGGTGCCTTGCTGGTGGCCTTTGGCAATGGCGACATGCAGGCCGCGGCTGTGCTGATTGATCGCCTGTCACCCCGCATATTGTCACAGGCGACCCGCCTGCTGGGCAACCGGGCCGAAGCGGAAGAGATTGCCCAAGAGGCAATGCTGCGACTTTGGCATGCAGCGCGTGATTGGCGTCAGGGCGAGGCGCAAGTGTCCACCTGGCTGTACCGCGTGACCGCAAACCTGTGCATTGACCGTTTGCGTAGCCGCCGCACGACTATTGCGATTGATGCCGTCACAGACCCCGCCGATCCCGCGCCATCCGTCGCCGACCATCTGCAAACGGATGCCCGGTACCGTGCGCTCTATGATGCGCTGGCCGATCTGCCCGAACGGCAGGCGATGGCCGTGTCCTTGCGGTTTATCGAAGGGCTGTCCAACCCCGATATTGCCAGCATCATGGGGGTGGGGGTGGAGGCGGTCGAATCACTGACCGCGCGCGGCAAACGCGCGTTGACGGCACGGCTTGCGGGTCGCAAAGACGCCTTGGGGTATGATGATGACACCTGATCCAGACCTTGACGCCCTGTTCGCCGCCATCGCCCGGCAAACCGCCACGCCGTCCGATGCCTTGCGGCACCGCATGCTGGCCGATGCGCAGGCCGTGCTGGCCCCGCAACTGGCCCCTGCCATGCCCGCACCGCAGGGGTTTGCCGCGTTTCTTGGCATGTTCGGCGGCTGGCCCACCATTGGTGGATTGTGCGCCTGTGTGGCCTTGGGCCTGTACCTTGGCGTCTGGCTACCCGGTTTTCGGAACACTGACAGCATCAGCCTGTCGTTCGATGCCGCGCTGTTGCCTGTCCAAATTGACTGAACACCGGAAAGACCTGATCCCATGCCCGATTTCAAAGCCACCGCCAAGGCCACCGCCGCCCTGCTGGCACAGGCCATCCCGTCACGCCTGCACCGGCGCATCTTCCTTGCCTCTCTCGCGCTCAACCTCGTGACCGCTGGCTTTCTGCTGGGCGATGCGGTTGCGGGCCATGGCGGGCGTCCCCCACGCGTCGTCGATATCGCCTTTGGCACTGTCACCCGCGCCCTGTCACATGATGACCGTGAGGCGATCATGCAGGGCCTGTCGGATCACCCCGCGCTGCGCGCCCTCGGGCGCAACCGGATGCAGGCGCAAGATACCGCATTGGCCATGGCATTGCGCGCCACACCCTATGATGCAGCAGCGGTCAGTGCAGTGTTCGATCAGCAGATCACCAGTGTCATGGCCGCGCAATCCACCCTGAAAGACGCCCTTCTGGCGCGCATTCAGACCATGTCGGCCGATGCGCGTGCCGACCTCGCCGATCATCTGCGGGATAATTGACTAGGCCCGCAACGCCTCCCGCAGGCTCACCTGTGGTTCCACCGATGCCCGCAGATCCAGTGAGGATAACAGGTCCAGCAAATGCCCCTTCATCACCTGTTCCGCCATATCGCCGTCACCCTTTTCCAGCGCCGCCAACAGTGCATGATGCGCATGGCTTTCGCACAGCGCATTGCGCCGTTTCCAATACAGCGCAATCACCAGCGATGTGCGTGACACCAGTTGCGTGATGAATCCTGCCACCGTATCCTGGTCTGCGATCCGCGCGATTTCGATGTGAAACAACCCTGACAGGTACAGTGCCCGCCCCGGCTCCCCCTCTGCCAAGGCCGCATGTTCATCCGCGATATGTGCCCGCAACCGCGCGATATCTGCCGCAGTTGCCCGTGCCGCCGCTGACCGCGCCGTGCGCGGCTCCAGCAGTGCCCGCGCCTCAAACACCTCATGCGCCTCTCGCGGGCTGGGTTGTGCCACGAACGCCCCTTTGTTGCGCCGCAGCGTCACCAACTGGTCATGCGCCAACTGCTGCAACGCCGCCCGCACCACCGTGCGGCTGACCCCGAAAATCTCGCCCACCTCGTCTTCCGACAGCTTTGCCCCCGGCAACACCCGGTGTTCGTGAATGGCCAGCGCCAGCCTGCGCGCCACCCCTTCGGTCGTGCCTTCGATTACCTGTTGGCCATCGTCCATTGCCCGCTGTCCGTCCAATTTTCTGCTACCCCTGAGTCTCTTTTAATTCCCCACTTGCCGCAAGCCGACCCCCGCGTCACCCCACTGCAATTCATGTTGTATACAATATCATCGTAAAATGCATCCAACCACGCATACAACTGCTAGCTTTTTAGGCAATCTGTGTTTTACTCGTCCGGCCTGCACAATTCTACTGTGCCTGCCTGATATGCCGCCCGAATGTTGCCAAAGCTGTCGTTGGGGGACTGATGCGCGCTGGACACGATCTTGAACTGGTTCATGTGACCAAACGCTATGGCACGGCCACCGCTGTAAGTGATGTCAGCCACCTGTTTCATGGCGGCAGCTATGTCTGCCTGCTTGGCCCCTCCGGCTGTGGCAAATCATCCACCCTGCGCATGATTGCCGGGCATGAAAGCATCAGCGACGGATCCATTATCCTATCGGGCAAGGACGTATCAGCCCTGCCCCCCGCCAAACGTGGCACGGCCATGATGTTTCAATCCTATGCCCTGTTTCCCCACCTGTCCGTTACAGACAATGTCGCCTTCAGCCTGAAAATGAAGGGCGTTGATGCGCCCACCCGGCGCAAACGCGCCATGGGCATGCTCGATCTGGTCCAGATGATCCCCTATGCCGACCGCCTGCCTGCCCAACTGTCCGGCGGCCAGCAACAACGCGTCGCCCTTGCCCGCGCGCTTATCACCGATCCACAGGTCTTGCTGCTGGATGAGCCCCTCTCCGCGCTCGACCCATTCCTGCGCATCAAGATGCGGGCCGAACTGAAACGCCTGCAGCGCGAATTGGGCATCAGCTTTATCCACGTCACCCATGGCCAGGATGAAGCACTCGCCTTGGCCGATGAAGTCGTCGTGATGAACAACGCCCGCATCGAACAGTCCGGCACAGCGCGCGAAGTGTTCAATGCGCCGC
>JANNBG010000495.1:0-4807 GCA_031385205.1 Rhodobacterales bacterium | reverse complement strand
ACACCACCGCCCAGCACCACGATGCGCGGGTTTGCCATCTTGCGCGCCACAAATGCTGCCCAAGCTGCTGCGAACTGCCCCAACGGACGCGCGGGCACCACATGGTCCATGCCCACCGGGCCTGCCCCCACCCCCACATCCAGCGATGCCACGTCATAGCGCAAGGGCGGGCGGTCCTGCAGCTGGACCTGCCTTGCCGCGCGGTCGATGCCAATGGCGCTGTCGAGGATCAACCGCGCGCCCGCAAAGCGGCACAGGCGCACAAGGTCGATCATCACATCCGCAGGCGCGTAATGCCCTGCCACCAACCCCGGCAACATGCCGGTATAGGCCGCCACCGGCCCGGGGTTAACCAGCGTCAGGCGCACACCCGCCTGCGGGTTCATTCCCCAACGCCGCAACACCAGCGCATGCGCATGCCCACCGCCCAACAAGACCAGATCACGCGTCAGGGGAATGGATTGCTGCATCTGGCCTTTGCCTTTGCCCGCTTGATGCCACGGACCACCGGGGCGCACTAGATGAAACCCGATGCCAACCATGCACAAATTCGCATTTCACCCGCGTTGCAGATTGCCTAATGATGTTGGCATGAAATCCGGCACGCGCATTTCGGTCACCCAAACCCAGCGCATGACGCTGAACACCGGCCTTGCTGCGTCCATCAGCATGCTGCGCACCGATGCCGCCGGTCTGACCCGCTTTCTGGAAGAACAGGCCGCCGAAAACCCCAATCTGGTGCTGACGCGCATTGATCCGCCCCCCGGTGACTGGCTGCCCCGCTGGACGCGCGCCCTTGGCAATGCCGGGCCCGACGTGCAAACCCTTGCTGCGGCGGGCCCCAGCCTGATGGCGCATGTGCTGGACCACATTGATCGTCTGGTAAAGGCACCGCAAGACCGCCGCATCGCCCTGCAGCTGGCCGAGGCGCTGGAGCCTTCAGGTTGGCTGGGGCGCCCGTTGAAAGACATCGCCCGCGATGCCGCTTGTCACACCGCTGCCGTCGAAGCCATGCTGCACCGCCTGCAGCGCATCGAACCCGTCGGGCTGTTTGCCCGGTCTTTGGCCGAATGCCTGCAATTGCAGGCCAAAGACGCGGGACAACTGGATGCCATCATGTCCTGCATGATCGACCACCTTGATCTGCTGGCCACAGGCGAAATCGCGCGGCTGGCGCGCATGTGTCAGGCCACCGAAACGGATATTCTGCACCGCCTGCGCGTCATCCGTGGGCTGGACCCGAAACCCGGCGCGCAATTTGCCCATGATGAGGCTCCCGTGCGTGAACCCGATCTGGTCGCCACCAAAGGCAGCAATGGCTGGGCCGTTGCCCTGAACCGGTCGGCCCTGCCGGATGTGGCCTTGTCAGACACGGTCACCAAAGGCCCGCAACGCACCGAAGCACGCAACCTGTTGCGCATGGTGGCCGCGCGCAATGCCACGCTGCTGCGCGTTGGCATGGTCATCCTGCAGCGGCAATCAGGTGCGCTGGATGATGGGCTGTCGGCACTCGTGCCTTTAACGCTGGCCGATGTGGCCGAACAGACGGGCTTGCATGACAGCACGATCAGCCGCGTTGTGGCCGGTGCCGCCGTCGATACACCACGCGGCACATGGTGGCTGCGCGCCCTGTTCAGCGGCGATATTGGCGGTGGCATTTCAGCAGCCGCCATGCGCGCGCGCCTGTCACGGCTGATTGCGGTTGAGGATGGCCTGTATCCGATGTCGGATGATGCGCTTGCGGTGGCGCTATCGCAGAACGGCCCGCTGATTGCACGCCGCACGATTGCGAAGTATCGCACCATGCTGAACATTCCGCCCGCATATCGGCGGCGCAAGACTCCACGCAAGGATCCTGGATGAGCTTTTTCTTGGGCGTTGATACCGGCGGTACCTATACGGATGCCGTCATTCTGGATGAGGCCTGCGACCACGTGGTGGGGTCGGCCAAATCGCTGACCACCAAGGGTGATTTGTCGCTGGGCATTGGCCGGGCCATTGATGCGGCCTTGGCGCGCGCGGGCGTTCTGGCAAAGGACATCGCTTTGGTATCCCTGTCCACCACGCTGGCCACCAACGCGCTGGTCGAAGGGCAGGGGGGCCGCGTCGCCTTGGTCGTGGCGGGGTTTGACGCGGGCGATCTGGAACGCGCAGGGTTGGCCGAGGCATTGGGCAGCGACCCCGTCATCCGCATTGCGGGCGGGCACAACCATGCGGGTATTGCTTCTTGTGATCTGGATGTGGCGGGGTTGGAGGCGGCTCTGGGTAACATGGCAGGCGTCGTGGGCTTTGCTGTGGCCACCCGCTTTGCCACGCGCAACCCGGCGCATGAGGTGGCCATCCGCGATACAATCCGGCGCGTCACTGCGCGGCCTGTCACCTGTTCGCATGAATTGTCGGCGCAACTGAACGGCCCAAAACGCGCGCTGACCGCCGTGCTGAACGCCCGTCTGATCGGTATGATCGACGGGCTGGTTACGGCATGTGAGGCGCATCTGTTACGGCTGGCCATCGCGGCCCCCCTGATGGTGGTGCGCGGCGATGGCGCGCTGATATCCGCCGCCATGGTGCGCGAACGCCCGATCGAGACGATCCTGTCAGGGCCCGCCGCCAGCATCGTGGGTGCGCGCTGGCTGACCGGGGTGCAGGATGCGCTGGTGTCCGACATTGGCGGCACAACCACCGATGTGGCGCTGTTGCGCGCAGGATTGCCCGAGATTGACGCTGAGGGCGCGCAGGTAGGCGGTTTCCGTACGATGGTCGAGGCGGTGGCAATGCGCACCACGGGCTTGGGCGGTGACAGTGAGGTGCATCTGATAACCGAAGGGCTGGATGGCGGCTTGCGCCTTGGCCCACGCCGGTTGATCCCGGTGTCCTTGCTGGCGGTTGATCATGGGCCGATGGTCATGTCCGCGCTGGAAAAGGCGCTGTCGGCAGATGCCGTGGGTGAATTCGACGGGCGCTTTGCGGTGCCCTTTGCTGGGTCTGCGGATGGGTTGTCGGCGCGGGAAAGTGCCGTTCTGGCCCGCGTGACGCAACCGATGCCATTGGCGCAGGCCCTGACATCACGGTTGGAGGCGGCGGCACTGGACAGGCTGGTCGCGCGCGGCTTGATCCGCATCGCAGGGGTCACGCCATCCGACGCCAGCCATGTCTTGGGCAACCTTGCGGATTGGAACGGGCAGGCGGCGGAACTGGGCCTGCGGCTGCTGGCCAAACGGAGAAACGGGCGGGGCGATAGGTTTGCGCCTGATGGGCAGGCCCTCGCGCGGATGATCGTGGATCAGGTGACAGTGCAAACCGTGGATTGCCTGCTGGAGGCGGCCTTTGCCGAGGATGACATTCCGGGCACACCGGAGGCTTTGGCAAGGCATGCGCTGACCGTGGCGGGGCTGTCGCAGCACCGGGGGGTGATGACCGTGTCGGCCTCGTTGGGCGTGCCCGTGGTGGGGCTGGGGGCATCGGCGGCCTGTTACTACCCGGCAGTGGGCGTGCGGTTGGGCACGCAGATGATCTTGCCCGAACATGCAGGCGTCGCGAATGCGATTGGGGCCGTGGTGGGGCAGGTGACGCAGCGGGTATCAGGCATCGTCACCAGCCCGGCAGAAGGGCGGTTTGTGGCGCATCTGGTGACCGGGCTGGTGGCCTATCCTGACCGTGAGGCCGCCTTGCAGGCGATGGAAGATGCGCTGGTGGCCGATGTGACCGCGCGGGCGCAGACCGCAGGGGCGGCAGAGGCGCGGGTGACGGTGGCACGCGACGTGCGCGAAGCGATGGTCGAAGGGCGCACGATGTTTGTCGAGGCGGTGGTGACAGCCACGGCATCCGGGCGGCCAAGGGTGGCGCATGCGATTTAGGGCAAAATGCACCACGCGCGCAACGTGGTGTGAACTTGCCTTGGCCCCCCCAACGTCAGACAGACGTACATACGTAAATCATACGTTGCGCATCCGCGTGGCATACGTCGTTTTTCGTGCAATTTCAGCCTCGTACACCCCGACCGCGGCCTCCTTTGCTGACACCGCCAAAAAGCCCTGGAACGGCCCATCCGCAATGGTCCGTGGTGCCAATGGCAGAATCCGCTTGACGCCCCCGGCGGGCTTTCATATCTGCGCAGGCGATGGCTAGGTAGCTCAGCTGGTTAGAGCACGCGACTCATAATCGCGGGGTCGGGGGTTCGAGTCCCCCCCTCGCCACCACTAAAGCCTCACAATATGCTGGAATGACGAAGAAAACGGGCATCACCTCTCGGTTGCCCCACCGTTTTTCCCGCCAGAACGGTCTTGCAATGCGAAAAATCGTCCTCGCAGCCCGCATCGTGCAGGCCCCGCAACCCCGCGCTTCTGGCGGAAAGCAGGAGGCGACAGTGCAAATGATTCCAGATGCGGTCCTTTGCTCTACCAAATTCATTCTTTAACCTATTGTTCTAACGCATGAAATTAGCGCCTCGTGTGTATGTTGCCAACATTTCGCCCATCATTGCAGTTCGGGACAAGGGTTCGAGCTTGTGGGAAAGTTCTCAATTGATAGCGAGTCCACGAGACTCGCAACTTTGACGCCCATTGCAGCACCTGTTCCGTCGGATGCCGTCCGATGTAGCGGACCGGACGAAGCCGATGTCATGCGTGCGGGAAGGGCGGAACGGCCCTGAGCAGCCATTCACTTGGTCTGGACAGCAGTCCGAAACCTGCCGTTCGCGTGCGTTGCAGCGAAGTATGTTCGGCGCACGCGACGACGAAAGAGAAGCCTGCTTATCGCCCTCACCTCTTGGCAGACCTTACAGTCGATGCATCATGTCGCCTATTGC
>JANNBG010000490.1:0-2389 GCA_031385205.1 Rhodobacterales bacterium | reverse complement strand
TCAGCGGTGGGCTGGCGGCGGCAGGTGCCGAAGTGATCCTGAACGCCCGGGTTTCGGGTGTCGGCGCAACTGCCTTTGCTGATCCGGGGCATGTTCTTTGAAGGCTGGCAGCCGGCCCATACGCCCGTTCACGACCGCGCGTTGGATCATTTCGTTGCGGCGAGTGCGGCAAACATCGGCGACGTCAAGGATTGGCGGGGGGCCGAAGATATCGAAATCGTCATGCGATTGCTGAATGGCAAGATCAGCGAAGGTGAGATTGCCGATGTCAAAGCCGGGTTGCCGATGGCTATTCGTGACCTTTGGCCCGATTGAAAGGCAGTGTCATGACCATAGAGCTGACCATCGTACCGGACTTTCTGGACAGGTTGATCTTCAAGATGCGCGCGGTGATGCTGGACGATGAAGACGCCCCACGCGATGCGCGTGACAACGCGGTCGGGGGGACGCATCACCTCACCCTGCGCGAAGAGGTCGGCAGCGATCTGACGCGACAGGAGTTGATTGACGAGATTGACGAGATGGACCCAGAGCACCAGCATGAGCTGATGGCCCTGATGTGGGTGGGCCGGGGCGACTTTGGGGCGGAAGAGTGGGATGAGGCCCTGTTGCTGGCAGCCGAACGGTCGGATCGGCCGACGTCGGAATATCTGCTGGATCACCCGATGGCCGCCGACGATATCGCCAGCGGATTGGAAGTGCTGGGTCACGACCACATCCTGCTGGACGGGAAATTCCAGGCCGCGGCGTCAGTCGGTTTCCGCCGCCTCGGCCAGTGCCTCTGGGTCCAGAATGATGACCGTCTGCGCGGATTGCAAAGTGATGATCGCGGCGGTCCGCAACTGGGTGATCGTGCGGCTGACGGTTTCGATCGTCAGCCCCAGAAAATCGGCGATATCGGCCCGTTTCATCGCAAGGTCGATGCTGATGTGGTTGCCGTGCGGCGTACCGATGCGGTCTGCCAGCACCACCAGAAAGGACGCAACCTTTTCCAGCGCCGATTTGCGCGCCAGCATCATGAAGTGATCCTGCATGGCGCTGATTTCACTCAAGGCCGCCTTCAGCAGGCGCTGCTGGGTTTCGGCGTCGCGCGCGCCAGCATCCAGTGCGGCGCGCGGATGGACCGTCACCTCGCAGGATTCAAGCACATCGCAGTCGGTGTGGTGATTTTTGCCATTGGGAAAACCGATCACATCGCCCGGCAAGGCAAAGGCGATGACCTGCCTGCGCCCGTTCATCAGCACGCGGGTCAGGCGCAGGATGCCGGTTTTGACCTCATAGATGTGGGTGGCTTCGTCACCCTCGCGGTAAACGCTTGCACCCATGGCGATGCGGCGGGCGGGGCGGTTCAGGTTTGATGCGGCGTTCCGCGATATCGCGTGGGGGTCTGGCAAGACGGCGGTTTCTGCGTGCGCGAGTGTGACATACATGGCGGATTCCCTTGATTTGTGTCAGGGCACATTCGCGGGCCATTGTCGCAGCAGGATCGGCGGGATTGCAGAGATTTGTAACCGATTGTATCCTGACCCGGAACGGGAATGCATGGCTGTCACATCTGACGTGCTATGGTTAAGGTGTCCCATTCGCATCGGGAAATACCTATGAACGGGAAAACTGTGCTTGTTGTTGATGACGACCCCCAAATCCGGAACCTGATCAGGCGCTGTCTGGAGGGGGATGGTTTTGTTGTGGAAGAGGCGGTTGATGGTGTCAGTGTCAGTCTGGCATTAACGCGCAATCTGCCTGATCTGGTCATGCTGGATCTGAATCTGGGCCGCGATAACGGCCTTGATATCGCCCGGTCGATCCGGCGCGACCACGCGATGCCGATCATCATGGTGACCGGCAAGGATGATGTGATCGACCGGATTGTCGGGCTGGAACTGGGTGCAGACGACTATATCACCAAGCCATTCCATGTCCGCGAGATGCTGGCGCGGGTGCGGTCTGTGATGCGGCGGTCTGAAGGGCATGTCAGCATGGCCGTGGCCGGGGATGCGGCTGACGGCCCAACCCAGCTGTTGGATGGCTTGACGGTGGACCGCGACCACATGACCGTCGTGGATCGGAATGGCGCACTTTGCGATCTGACCACCGCTGATTTCAGACTGCTGACGGCGTTTCTGGACAACCCGAAACGCCCGTTGTCGCGTGACCGGCTGATGGATTTGATTGACGGGCCGGAATGGACGCCATTGGACCGGGCGATTGACAATCAGGTCGCCCGGTTGCGCAAAAAGATCGAGCGTGATCCGTCCCGGCCGATGCTGATAAAAACGGTACGCGGGGTCGGTTATCTGCTGACCGAAAGCGCCGTGCTGAAAAGCGTTCAGGTCTTCAAAACCGCCTGAATCGCACTCGCCAGATCAGCTTGGCGATAGGGTTTGCG
>JANNBG010000438.1:0-3868 GCA_031385205.1 Rhodobacterales bacterium | reverse complement strand
TACGCTTTCCCCCGGCCTTCGGGCCGCAGATCACTGACATAAAAAGGCAAGACCATGCCCGGAAATATGACGTTCGACGCCCTCAAGGCCGCTGTCCATAGTGGCGAAATTGATACCGTGCTGGTGGCCGGCATCGACATGCAAGGCCGCCTGATGGGCAAACGCTTTCACGCGGATTTCTTTGTGAATGGCGGCTATGAGGAAACCCATTGCTGCAATTACCTGCTGACCGTGGACATGGAAATGAACACCGTGCAGGGCTACGAGACCAGCTCATGGAAAACCGGCTACGGCGACTATGTACTGAAACCTGACATGGCCACCCTGCGCCCCCTGCCCTGGCTGCCGGGCACGGCGCTGGTGCTGGGTGATCTGCTGGATCATGACCACAAGGAAGTGGCGCAAAGCCCCCGCGCGATCCTCAAGAAACAAGTCGCCCGGTGCCGTGCCTTGGGTTTTGAACCCATGATGGCGACGGAGTTGGAATTCTACATCTTCGAGAACAGTTTCGAGAATATCCGTAACAGCCTGCAAGACCACGGTGCCATCCGCGATCTGCGCCCTGTCAGCGCCTATAACGAAGATTACCACATCTTCCAGACCACCAAGGAAGAAGACGTCATGCGCGCCGTGCGCAACGGGTTGTTCGGCGCAGGCATCCCGATTGAAAACACCAAGGGCGAGGCGGACGCGGGGCAGGAAGAAGTGAACTATCGCTATTCCGACGCTCTGGATACCGCCGATAACCACACCATTGTGAAACACGGGGTCAAGGAAATTGCCTGGTCCAAGGGCAAATCGGTGACCTTCATGGCCAAGTATGACCACCGCCGCGCCGGGTCATCCTCACATGTGCATCAATCCCTCTGGACGCTGGACGGCAAGGCGGCATTTGGCGAGCATGACGATGTGCATGGCATGTCGGCCCTGATGAAGCAGTACATCGCGGCCCAGTTGACCCATGCGCAGGAAATCACCGCGTTTCTGGCCCCTTACGTTAACAGCTACAAACGCTTTACCGTCGGCATGTTCGCCCCCACCAAGGCCGTCTGGTCCACCGACAACCGCACCGCAGGTTTTCGCGTCTGTGGCGCGCATACACGCGCCGTGCGTGTGGAATGCCGCATTCCGGGGTCCGACGTGAACCCTTATCTCGCCTGTGCTGCACTTTTGGCAGCCGGATTGGCAGGCATCGAAGGCAAGTACGATCTGGAACCCGAAATGACCGGCGATATGTATGCCGCAGGCAATGTGCGCGAAATCCCCCGCAACCTGCGCGATGCCGCCGTGCTGCTGAAAGGCTCCACCATGCTGCGCAGCGCGATGGGTGATGCGGTGGTGGACCACTACCACCACGCCGCCCAGTGGGAGATTGCCGAGACGGACCGGGTCGTAACGGACTTTGAACTGGCACGTCTGTTGGAGCGCGCATGATATGCACTCAGTAACTATTGTGATAGTTACTGTTCTAAACTATCCTTTGACACCTGATGTCAAAGGAAGTGCCATATGACAAAATATGACCCTCTGACCCGGCACCTTGCCGCACGCAAGGTGGCGACAGTGCCGATGTCCTTCCCCGAACTGGAACGGCTGCTGGGCTTTGCCCTGCCGCCTTCGGCCCGCAAACACCGCGCATGGTGGAGCAATAACCCGGCCAGCAGTGTCGTGACAAAGGCATGGTTGGCCGCAGGGTATCAGTCACGCCATGTGGATTTGGAGGCTGAAAGGTTGGTGTTCGTGAAACTGAATGCGGTTGACCCTTCATCCGGCGCAACAAAAGGAAACTTCACTCCTGCACACAACACTGACCTGAATGACCGTGATGGGAACAACGTTTCCGTGACGACCCCAGACAAGCCCGCCCGCCGCCATCCCCTTTTCGGCATTTTCAAGGATACAATGTGGATCGACCCAGTGCTCGACCTGACAAAGCCCGCCTACCTTGACGGTGAAGACTGGCTTGATGAAAAGGCGAAGAAATTGGCAGGAAACGCAGTTTGACGACGCCGCTTTTGCTCGACACCTGCGCCACATTGTGGATGACACAGGACCAGCCCTTGTCAGACGTGGCCGTGAGTGAACTTGATCGTGCCTTCGACCTGAACCAAACGATCTTCATCTGTCCGATTTCAATCTGGGAAGTGGGTTTGCAAATGGCCAAGGGCCGGATGACCGTCGCAACGTCGACGCAGCGTTGGTACGAAAACTTGTCCGCAACACCCGGCATTGCCTTTTCCGACTTGTCGCCATTGGTTCTGCTGGCATCAACGCAGCTGCCTGCTTTTGATAATCGTGACCCAGCCGACCGCATCATCATCGCTACCGCGCGCGAATACGGGCTGCGCATCGTGACGCGCGACCGCAAGATACTGGACTATGCAGACAAGGGCCATGTGCTGGCTTTGGCCTGCTAACAATGGTGCGTGCAAGCACACACCCTACATATGAGTATGAAATGAAACCGATCCACCTCATCTCTCCCGTCGATGGCAGCATCTATGCCACGCGGCAACCGCTAACACCTGACGCAGCCCTGCAGGCCGTCGCCCGCGCCAAAGGTGCCCAAACCGCATGGGCCGCCATGCCGCTGGCTGACCGCATCGCCCGCGTCCGCGCAGGCATCGCCAAACTCGGCGACCACAAGCCCGCCATCATCGACGAAATCGCATGGCAAATGGGCCGTCCCACCCGTTATGGCGGTGAATTCGGCGGTGTGAATGACCGCACCGCCTATATGGCCGACATTGCAGCCACCGCCCTTGCCCCCACCATCATCGAGGCATCCGACCGTTTTGAGCGGCGCATCGCCCGCGAACCCGTCGGCGTCGTCTTCGTCATCGCCCCGTGGAACTACCCGTTCCTTACCGCCATCAACACCATCGTCCCTGCCCTCATCGCGGGGAATAGCGTCATCCTGAAACATGCCAGCCAGACCTTGCTGGCAGGCGAACGCCTGGCACAGGCCCTGCACGCAGGTGGCGTTCCTGAAGACGTGTTCCAGAACGTCGTCCTTGACCATGCCACAACCGAAGGCCTGATCGCCGCGCGGTCATTTGGCTTTGTGAACTTCACAGGTTCCGTCGCGGGCGGTGCCGCCATTGAACGCGCCGCTGCTGGCACCTTTACATCGCTGGGCTTGGAACTGGGCGGCAAAGACCCCGGTTATGTGACGCAGGATGCCGATATTGAGGCTGCCGTGGATACCCTGATGGACGGGGCCATGTATAACGCAGGCCAATGCTGCTGCGGCATTGAACGCATCTATGTGCATGACAGCCTGTTCGACAGCTTTGTCGAAAAATCCGTCGCATGGGTCGGTCAGTTGAAACTCGGCAACCCCTTTGATGCCAGCACTACCCTCGGCCCCATGGCCCATAAACGCTTTGCCGCCACCGTCCGCGCCCAAACCGCTGAAGCCATCGCCGCAGGTGCAACGCCCCACCTGAACCCCAAGACCTTCGCCGATGACGGCGGGGCCTATCTCGCCCCGCAAATCCTGACCAACGTCACCCACGCCATGCGCGTGATGACCGAGGAGTCCTTCGGCCCCGTCGTCGGCATCATGCGCGTGTCCAGCGACGCCGAAGCCATCCGCCTGATGAACGACAGCCCCTATGGCCTGACCGCCAGCATCTGGACGACGGATGCCGACCGCGCCGCCCATATCGGCGCGCAGGTTGAAACCGGCACTGTGTTCATGAACCGCTGTGATTACCTCGACCCCGCCCTGACGTGGACGGGTGTCAAGGATACCGGCCGTGGTGCATCGCTTTCCACGCTGGGCTATATGTCCGTCACAAGGCCAAAATCCTATCACCTGAAGAAAGTCACCAAATGACCCACAATGTCCCCAACCGGAACTGGT
>JANNBG010000205.1:0-3966 GCA_031385205.1 Rhodobacterales bacterium | reverse complement strand
GTCAGCGATGGCCCAGACAGTAAATGCAGCGAGAATGACGCTGAGAATGGCCGGTATGCGCCAGTCAGGTTGCAAGCGCACAGAAAGGCTTGTGCTGATGGTCAGCAGAAGCGCGACAAGCGCCAACGCAGGGCCTATGGTCAAGACAGTCATGATCGGGTGCTCCTTTGGATTGTAGCATGTGCTACATACCATCGAAATGAAGCGAACGCTACATAGAATGTATGATAGGATAGTTTCACATTGGCTGACCAACCGACAGCGGATCGACGGCAGACCGAAGAGGCGCGGATGGCGGATCATGTCCTTGCGCATGGCCTGCCCGTTGCCACCTTGCGCCCGCTTGCGGCTGCGGCTGGGACTTCAGACCGTATGCTGATTTACCGCTATGGGTCCAAAGAGGCACTTGTTGCGCGGCTGGCGGAAATTCTGGCAGACCGGCTGACGGTACTGCTGGATGCTGCGCCCGCACCCGCGACAGACGTGCCCGAAGCGTTTGCTGCCGATATGGCTGCGCGCCTGACACATGCTGCGGTCGCACCTTACCGGGCTGTCTGGTTAGAACTGGTGGCGATTGCGGCACGGGGAAATCCGGCAGCCGAAGCTGCGGTGGCGCGCATTCTCACACACTTTGCGGGATGGATTAACCAGCATCTGCCACCAGGCACACCCTTCCCAGACGCAACAGCCGCGCGAATTCTGGCCATGATCGAAGGCGCCGTCATCTTGTCAACGGCAGGGGCCAAGGGACAAACGCTCATTCTGCATGCATTCAACACGCCATAGTCTGAACATCAGGTGCGCGACACTTCCCTCAGACCGTGCCCTGTGGTCTAACCACAATGAAACGAGGACGCGCCCACCCATGCCAGACCGCACCGAAAGTGACAGCCGCAAATTGCTGCGCCGTTTGCGTGACAGCCTTGCAGTGCCCGGCAAGGGGCAGGACCGGCTGGATACCATCACGCATATCATCGCCGATAGTATTGGCACCGAAGTCTGCTCCATCTACCTGTTCCGTGATCCTGAAACGCTGGAATTGTGCGCGACCGAAGGGCTGAACCCAGCCGCCGTACATAAAACCCGTATGCGGCTGGGCGAGGGCCTTGTGGGCCGCGTGGCACGCAGCATGGCGCCCGT
Source organism: Rhodobacterales bacterium (assembly GCA_031385205.1). Taxonomy (GTDB): domain Bacteria; phylum Pseudomonadota; class Alphaproteobacteria; order Rhodobacterales; family Rhodobacteraceae; genus JAAFHS01. The sequence goes on along the minus strand of JANNBG010000205.1, from coordinate 2,826 downwards.
GAACACCGCCGATGCGCCGTCGGAAAAGGGCTTTCGGTTCATGCCCGAAACTGGCGAAGAGATTTACTCGTCTTTCCTGGGTGTGCCGATCCAAAGGGTCGGTGAAAAGCTGGGCGTGCTGGTGGTGCAATCCAAAACTGCGCGCTTGTTTTCCGAGGATGAAGTTTACGCACTGGAGGTTGTCGCCATGGTGGTGGCGGAAATGACCGAACTGGGTGTCTTTAACGGTGAGGGCGATGCGATGCGCGCACTACACCGCCAATCGGTGATGATCCGCGGCACGACCGGGCAGGAAGGGGCGGCTGAGGGGCGGGTCTGGCTGCACGAACCCCGCGTGGTGGTGACCAACCCGGTGGCAGATGATCCGTTGACGGAAATTGACCGCATCCGCGAGGCCGTGGGGCAGTTGCGCGTATCCGTTGATGACCTGTTGGCGGCGGAAAGTCTGGACAAGGACCAGAAACAGGTGCTGGAGGCCTACCGCATGTTCGCCCATTCGCGCGGCTGGCTGCGCCGGATGGAGGAAGATATTCAGCGGGGGTTGTCAGCCGAGGCAGCGGTGGAAAAGGAACAAGGGGCCACACGCGCGCGGCTGGAACAGGTGCCGGATGCGTATTTGCGTGAACGCCTGCATGATCTGGATGATCTGTCCAACCGCCTGTTGCGCATTCTGACCGGGCAAGGCTTGAACACCGGGGCCGAGATGCCGGAAAACCCGGTGCTGATTGCGCGCAACATCGGGCCGGGGGAATTGCTGGAATACGGGCGCAAACTGCGCGGTGTGGTGCTGCAGGAGGGCTCTGTCGGCTCCCATGCGGCCATTGTGGCGCGGGCCTTGGCGATACCCTTGGTGATCCATGCGGAGCGCATTGTCAGTGAGGCGCTGAATGGCGATGCGATCCTTGTGGATGGCGATCAGGGCATCGTGCATCTGCGCCCGGATGAAACCGTGGCGCGCGCCTTTGGTGAGAAAATCGCGATGCAGGCCAAGGCGCAGGAACGCTATGCGTCGTTGAAAGGCCTGCCTGCGACGGCGAAATGCGGGTCAACTGTGGCCTTGATGATGAATGCGGGGCTGATGGCGGATTTGCCCAGTCTGGAAGGGTCAGGTGCCGAAGGCGTGGGTCTGTTCCGCACCGAACTGCAGTTTCTGGTGCGCAACAAGATGCCGCAACGCGCGGAACTTGCCGCCCTGTATGCCCGCGTGATGGATGCCGCCAAGGGCCGCCCGGTGGCGTTCCGCACGCTGGATATCGGGTCCGACAAGGTGCTGCCCTATATGAAACCGCAGGACGAGCCCAACCCCGCGATGGGCTGGCGGGCCATCCGCGTGGGGTTGGATAAGCCGGGTGTTTTGCGCATGCAGGTGCAGGCATTGCTGCGCGCGGCGCATGGGCGCGATTTGCGCATCATGTTCCCGTTCGTGGCGGAATACGCAGAATTTCAAAGCGCGCGCAGCCATCTGCTGCGTGAAGTGCACAGGGAGCGGTCTTTGGGCCATGTGGTGCCTGACCGCATCGACATCGGTGCCATGCTGGAAACGCCATCACTGGCCTATGCGCCAAAGGCGTTCTTTGATCTGGTGGATTTTGTCAGCATCGGCGGCAATGATCTGAAGCAGTTCTTCTTTGCCGCGGACCGCGAGAATGAATTGGTGCGCAAGCGGTATGATACGCTGAATGTCAGCTTCCTGGGGTTTCTGGAACAGATCATCGCGCGCTGTGCGGCGTCTGATACGCCTTTAAGCTTTTGTGGTGAGGATGCGGGCCGCCCGATTGAGGCACTGGCCTTTGCGGCGCTGGGTTTGCGCACACTGTCGATGCGGCCTGCGAGTATCGGCCCGGTCAAGGCGCTGTTGCGCAGGGTGAACCTTGATGAGGTGCGGGCGGTGATTGATGCGGCGCGCGATGCGGGGGCTGAAACGGTGCGGCCTGCGTTGATGGAGTGGCTGGCAACGGTGGGGGAATGATGAGCGTCCGTGTGGATCGGCACGGGATGGCCGTGGATGTTGTTCTGGCGGATTTCATTGAAGCTGAGGCCCTGCCCGGCACGGGGATTTTGGCGGATGTCTTCTGGGCCGGGTTGGCGGCAGCGGTAAGGGATTTAGCCCCCGTAAACCGGGCGTTGCTGGCGCGCAGGGCAGACCTGCAAGCACAGATCGACGCGTGGCATGTGGCGCATCGCGGCGTGCCTGACCCGCAGGCCTATCAGGCGCATCTGACCAACATCGGCTATTTGCAGCCCGAACCTGCACCGTTTCGCATCGCCACCACCGGCACGGACCCCGAAATCGCAACCATCCCCGGCCCGCAACTGGTCGTCCCGGTCATGAACGCGCGCTATGCCCTGAACGCCGCGAATGCGCGCTGGGGGTCACTGTATGACGCCCTTTATGGCACCGATGCCTTGGGCGATGCGCCTGTTGGTGCGTTTGACGCTGCGCGGGCGCAAAGGGTTGTCGCATGGGCCAAGGGGTTTCTGGATGACGTGATGCCTTTGGCTGCGGGCAGTCATACGGGTGTGGCGGGCTATACGGTCAAGAACGGCACCCTGCACCCCGCACTGCAAAACCCTGCACATTTCGCCGGCCATCAGGGCGATGCACATGCCCCCACCACCATCATCCTGCGCAATCATGGCCTGCATGTGATGCTGATGATCGACCGCAGTCACCAGCTTGGCGCAACGGACCCCGCAGGCGTGGCGGATATGCGCATTGAGGCCGCCATCAGCGCCATTATGGATATGGAGGATTCCATTGCCGCCGTGGACGCCGCCGATAAGGTCGTGGCCTATGCCAACTGGCTGGGCCTGATGCGGGGCGAT
>JANNBG010000350.1:0-2676 GCA_031385205.1 Rhodobacterales bacterium | reverse complement strand
TATAGGCCTTTACAATCCCCAACACGAAATCAATCGCCGTTGGCCCCAGCCCCGTGCCCGTCGCCGCCTGCCCTGCAATGACATTGGAACTGGTCACATAGGGATACGTCCCAAAGTCGATGTCCAAAAGCGCGCCCTGCGCCCCTTCAAACAAAATCCGCTTCCCCGCCCGGCGTGCCTCGTTCAAAACCTTCCACACAGGCTTTGCATAGGGCAGCACCTGCGGCGCAATATCGTGCAGCGCCGCAATCAGCCCCGCCCGGTCCACAGGCTCCATCCCCAACCCTCGCCGCAGCGCATCATGATGCGCCAGCAGCCGGTCTACCCGCGCCTCCAGCGTCGCCCTATCCGCCAAATCCGCCACCCTTATCGCACGGCGACCCACCTTATCCTCGTATGCAGGCCCAATCCCCCGCCCCGTCGTGCCGATCTTGGCCACCCCAACCGCACCCTCACGCGCCCGGTCCAATTCGCCGTGTACCGGCAGGATCAGCGGCGCATTTTCCGCCACCATCAGGTTCTCAGGGCTGATATCCACCCCCTGCCCCCGCAGCTTTTCAATCTCCATCACCAGATGCCACGGGTCCAGCACCACCCCGTTGCCAATCACACTCAGCTTGCCCCCCCGCACAATGCCCGAAGGCAAAAGCGACAGCTTGTACACCTTGCCATCAATCACCAGCGTATGGCCCGCGTTATGCCCGCCCTGAAACCGCGCAATCACATCCGCGCGTTCCGACAGCCAGTCGACGATCTTGCCCTTGCCCTCATCGCCCCACTGCGCACCCACGACGACAACATTGGCCATAACGCATCCCCTCGGTTTTCAAACCGCCTGATCTATAGACGCAGCCAACCGTCAGGGAAACACCGAAATGCGCTTGTAACACCGCAACACCTGCCTCCTCCGTTTACCGAAGTAATAGCAGCCGCCACCCGCCCGGACCTGCGCCAAGGGCACACCCGCTTGCCTGACCGTCGCCACTTCAACGGCCTCGTGCTGGCAAGGTCCAGCTTTGTCCACCCGGCCAACTACCGCTCTGCCATGTGTTTCGGCACAGCCCACATCCTGAATGACCCCGCCGAAAAAGCCGCCGCCCTGATCGCCGTCACCGACCGCAGCACCACCCGGCGCCCCATCACCCCGCAGGAAATTAAGGCCACCACTGTCATCACCATGCAGATTGACGAAGCCTCCGCCAAAATCCGCGCTGATGGCGTGGGTGATGCAGAGTCTGACCTCGCCTTGCCCATCTGGGCCGGTGTCATCCCCGTGCAAACCACCCTTGGCCCCATCACCGACAGCCCCCACCTGCCGCCCGGCACACCACGCCCCGCCAATATCGCGGCCTATGCCACGGGCACCCCCCTTGATGCCGTTCTCTCCGCCATGCACGCCGCCTATGCCCCCGACGGACCAGCCCTTGCCACCCCGCCCCGTTCCCCCTAGACAGGCGCAACCTTCAAGCCGGAACCGAATGCCCCATGGAAAACGTCGTCCTCGCCATCCACCTGATCCTCGCCCTGCTGCTGACCGGCGTCGTTTTGTTGCAACGGTCTGAAGGCGGCGGCCTTGGCATGGGTGGCGGCGGCGCCATGACCGGGCGCGGCGTCGCAACCGCCCTCACCAAACTCACCTGGGTCTTTGCCGTGGGCTTTATCGCCACATCCATCACCCTTACCATCCTTGCCGCCGCCAATTCCGCAGGCTCTTCCGTCACCGACCAGCTTGGCATCGATGCCCCCGCCACCCCGGCCCCCGCCGATGCCCCCTTGGGCGGCAACCTGCTACCCCCGGGTCCCAGCGATGCGCCTGCTACGCCCCCGGCCGCTGACGCCCCCGCCACCACGCCTGCCCCCGCGCCCTAACAACCCATTGCGCATCGGCGACGCCGTGTAACCGCATCTTGCGGTCCCCCCCCTTCTGGGCTAACACTCCAATCCCGTGATACAGCGATTCCCTCACCCGGAATTGCCCTTTGAAATGCACGGGAGTCTCCAATGGCACGCTACATCTTCATCACCGGCGGCGTCGTTTCCTCCCTCGGCAAAGGCCTCGCCTCCGCCGCCCTCGGGGCCCTTTTACAGGCCCGTGGCTACACCGTCCGCCTCCGCAAGCTCGACCCCTACCTCAACGTCGATCCCGGCACCATGTCACCGTTCGAGCATGGCGAGGTCTTCGTCACCGACGATGGTGCCGAAACCGATCTCGACCTCGGCCATTATGAGCGTTTCACCGGCGTCCATGCCCGCCAGACCGATAGCATCTCCTCCGGTCGCATCTATTCCAACGTGTTGGAGAAAGAGCGTCGCGGCGATTATCTTGGCAAAACCATCCAGGTCATCCCCCACGTCACCAATGAAATCAAAGACTTCCTGAGGATCGGCCAGGATGAGGTTGACTTCATGCTCTGCGAAATCGGCGGCACTGTCGGCGATATCGAAGGCCTGCCCTTCTTCGAATCCATCCGTCAGTTCATCCACGAACGTGCCCGTGGCCAGTCGATCCTCATGCACCTCACCCTCCTCCCCTACCTCGCCGCCAGTGGAGAGCTGAAAACCAAACCCACCCAGCATTCTGTCAAGGAACTCCAATCCATCGGCCTCGCCCCTGATGTGCTGCTGCTGCGCTCCGAACACCCCATTCCTGATAAAGAGCGTGAAAAGATCGCCCTG
>JANNBG010000332.1:0-4055 GCA_031385205.1 Rhodobacterales bacterium | reverse complement strand
TGGAAAGCCGTGTTCTATCTGGGTGTCATGCTGCCGCTTTGGTCATCATACCTCGTCAAGGTAGAACACGGCCTTCCAGCGGCCCTTGGCGTATCTCGCGGCGTAATAGGCGATCGGAAAGGCAATGATGGCACAGCCGATGGTGACGGCGGCAGACATGAACAGCGTGCGCAGGATGATATCGAAGTTGGAGGGGCGGAGGAGTTCGCCGTAGGTTTTCAGCGTGATGTCGGTGTTGATGACGCCAGAGAATTCGTCGATGGAATAGAAGGATTGCAGGAGAAGGGCGGCAAGGGAGCCGAGGTAAACCACGCCCAGCCAGATCAAGGGGGGTGCGAGCAGCAGGGCGAGCAGCAGGTTGGGCTTCCGCCAGAAGGTGGCGGTCAAACCATCAGCAAACCCGCGTTGGGGGATGATGGCAGTCATGGTTTTATCCACCAAGGCGCACGAATTTTCTGCGAAAATTCAATTTGCGACCGTCTTTTGATGTGGTGTAGGGGGCAGAGGTCGGTGCCTCCGGCGGGGATATTTATGGGGAAGATGAAGGGGTGCGTCATTCCCCCTCCATCACATGCAGGGCGTCTGGGGCAAACGTCAGCCCGACGGTCTGGCCGGGTTCTGGTACGGTGTCACCCGCGGGCACAAAAACGCCAATATCCGTGCCCGCCGCGGCGATGGTCACCCGCGTGCCTGCCCCCAGATAACGTAGCCCGGTCACCGGGCCGGACAGTGAGGTGCCGCCGGCAGGGGAGATTTTGAGCGATTCCGGGCGCAACGATGACCAGTTGTCACCGCCCCCCAAGGCCCGCGTCAACGCGGGCGGCAAGACGTTCGACGACCCGACAAAATCTGCCACAAACCTTGTGCGCGGTTTGGCATAGATGTCTTCAGGCGTGCCGATCTGCGCTATGCGCCCTTCATTGAATACGGCCAGACTGTCGGCCATGGAAAGCGCCTCATGCTGATCATGCGTCACGAACACGAATGTGATGCCCAGCCGCTGTTGCAGGGCCTTCAATTCATCCTGCATCGCCTCGCGCAGCTTCAAATCCAAGGCCCCCAGCGGTTCATCCAGCAGCAATACGCGCGGTTCATTGACCAAAGCCCGCGCCAATGCCACGCGTTGCCGCTGCCCTCCCGACAACTGCCCCGGTTTCCGCGCGCCGTAACCATCGAGTTTGACCAGGGCCAGCATTTCATCCGCCTTCGCATAGCGCGCACCGCGCCCCATGCCTTTGACCATCAAGCCGTAAGCCACATTGTCCCGCACATTCAGATGCGGAAACAGCGCGTAATCCTGAAACACCGTGTTCACATTGCGCAGATGCGGCGGCGTATTGCTGACATCGTCGCCAAAGATGCGGATCACACCGCCCGTCGGTTTCTCGAACCCCGAAATCAGGCGCAGGCAGGTGGTCTTGCCAGAGCCGGAGGGGCCGAGCATGGCAAAGAATGACCCTTCCGCTATGGTCAGGTCCACGCCATCCACGGCGCGGACTGTGCCAAAATGGCGCGAAACCGCGTTGAAGGTTACAGCTGCAGTCATGGGAATTCCGTCCGTCAGGGTGGATGGGCAGTATTGCCCATCCTACGATTCAATCACCGCCCGCCGATCACACCGATATAGTCACTGACCCAACGGTAATAGGGCACGCACATGCCATCACCTTGCGCGCAGTTTGACACTGGCGTTGTCCAGAACCGGATCTTGTCGAAATTCTCCATCCCGTTCGCCGTACATCCTGCCGCCGTCTGCAACCCTGCGCCATCCACACAGGCCGCTGGCACCGAAGGGTTGGACCCGAACCATGACGCCACATCCGACTGCACCTTTGGCGACAGCGAATGTTCCATCCACATATAGGCGCAGTTCGGATTGGCCGCGTCCACATGCATCATCGTTGTATCTGCCCAGCCCGTTGCCCCTTCGACCGGGATCGTCGACGCAATCGGCAGCCCTTCCGCCTTGAGCAGGTTCACCTGAAACGGCCATGACCCCGATGCCACCACACCTTCGTTCTTGAAGTCATCCATCTGGATGAAGGCGTCATGCCAATAGCGGCTGACCAGCGTGCGCTGCACCCTGAGCAGGTCCAACGCCGCCTTGTACTGGTCTTCGTTCAGCGCATAGGGCGAGGTGATCTTCAGCTCCGGCTTTGTCGCCATCAGATACTGCGCCGCATCCGCCACATGGATCGGCCCATCATAGGCCTGCACCCGGCCCTTGTTGGATTTGCCATCCGGCAGCATCATTTCTTCGAACACGACGTTCCACGACGTGGGCGCTTCCTTGAAAACCTCGGTGTTATACATCAATACGTTCGGCCCCCACTGATAGGGCACGCCGTAATGCACATCGCCGACAGTATGCCACGGTGCAGACTGCAGGCGCGCATCCACGGTGCCCCATGACGGGATCAGCGCAGTGTTGATCGGCTGCACGCGTTCGCCCGCGACCAGACGCAAGGACGCATCACCCGAGGCGGTCACAAGGTCAAAGCCGCCTTCGTTCATCAGCGCGACCATTTCATCCGACGTGTTGGCCGTCTTCACGTTGACCTTGCAGCCCGAAGCCGCCTCGAATGTCGTGACCCAGTCATAGGCCTTGTCGGTCTCGCCCCGTTCAATATAACCCGGCCAGGCCACGATGTTCACTTGGCCTTCGCCAGCACCGATTGCAGTGACTTGCGCCATAACGGGTGTCACGGCGGTCAGCAGGGCAAGTGCGGTGGTGCCCATGATCTTGATGGTATTCATGCAAAACTCCCTGAGTGACCCATGCTGGGGCGCCGGTGATCCGGTCATCTTCAGCAGCGTAAAGTGCCTTGGGGGAATCGCAATAGCAAAACGCGGAAGGGCGGTATCGGTTTTACCGATGGCTTACCGCGTCGGAACGGCACTCTGGGCAGAGCGGATAAAGTTCAATGCAGGCGGCGCAAGCGGCGCACCCCGCCGCCAGGCAAGACCAACCTGCACCGAGGGCAAATCACCCGACACATCCCTGATCTCGATGCGGTCGCCTTCAAGGCTCCATGGCCGGTAGACAAGGCTGGGCAGGATGGCCAGACCCGCGCCTGTGGCGACCAGTGACCGCACCGCTTCGACACTCCGCGTGCGAAAGGCGATTTCGGGTTTGACGGCAAGGGCCGCCATCAGGCGTTTCGTTGACTCCTCAATCTCGTCCACCATCAACTGGATCAGCGGCTGACCCGCCAACTCATCCAACGCAATCGCCTCTTGCTGTGCCAAGGGGTGGCCCAATGGCAGCCAAAGCCGGTAGGGTGACACCAGCAGCGTTTCCACCTGCAAGGCCATGCGGTCCTTGACCGATGACGTCAAAAGAACCGCCACGTCCAGCTCGCCGCCGATCAGCAGATGCTGCAGGTAATCGCCGTTATCTTCGATGACATTCAGGTCCACCTGCGGATGCGCCCGGCGAAAGCGTTGCAGGATGTCCGACAACACATACCCCGCCACCAATGATGTCACGCCCAACGACAAGCGCCCGGTGGTGGGTTCGGACACATCCCGAAACGACGTGCGGGCAATGGCCACGTCCGACAGGATCTGCGTGGCATGGCGCAGAAAAGCCGATCCCTTTTGGGTGATCAGCAACCCGCGCGCTTGCCGATCAAACAGCGTGACGCCCAGATCGTCCTCCAGCGCGTGAATGGCTTCGGTGACGGATGATTGCGAGATCGACAAGGCCCGCGCCGCCCCCGACACGGACCCCGCAGCGGCAGCAGCGGTAAAGAACTGAAGTTGGCGAAGCGTGAAGGCCATGGGGTCCGTTCTTGGGGCCAGCGGCTGGGGGCCAGCCCCCAGACCCCCGGGATATTTAGGGAAAGATGAAAGCGTCAGAGGTCACCGCTTCATGCTCGCCAACCGCATCAGCGTGCGTTCCATCAGCGCCATTTGCGGTGCACGCGATGTGGACCGCAACGTCAGGTCGCAATCCAGCAAGGCCGTGATCGCATCCTCCAACCGGTGGCTGCCCCAAGCACTTGCCTGCCGTTCCATCGCCGCCTTCGCCTTGAAGGGCGCGCGTGCCCGCG
>JANNBG010000315.1:0-1742 GCA_031385205.1 Rhodobacterales bacterium | reverse complement strand
ATCGCCTGGGATATCGCGCGGCAGCTGGAGGCGGCGGGTGAGGTGGTGTCATTGGTGGTGCTGCTGGATACGCCCGTGCCGATGCGGCCCGTGTTGAGCCGCGCGGACAAGGCGCTGATCAAATGGGCGGAACTGCGGGCCAAGGGGCCGGGGTATCTGTGGCAATGGGCCAAGGCGCGGTGGGAGTGGGAACGTTTGAAGCGGGTTGCGGTGGCGGAGGTTGCACAAAACCAACTGCATAATGCGGATATTGAGGCGGCATTCCGGGCGGCCTTGCCCATATACAACATGACGACCCGTAAGGGGGCGACGGTGTTGTTTCGCCCACCGCTGGATTTGCACTGGCAGGTGACGGGTGGTGCGTGGGTGAGTGCGGCGAAGGAGTATGTTCTGGCGGACAATGACCTTGGGCAATTTGCGCCCAGCCTGCAGGTGATCGAGGTGCCGGGGGATCACGACTCCATGGTGCTGGAGCCGAATGTGCGGGTGATGGCGCAGCGGTTGCGGGCGGTGATTGCAGAGGCAGAGGCGGTGCCCATGGCGCAGGCGGCGGAATGATGGGGTCAGTGCTGACGGTGATATTGAACTGGCGCACGGCGGAGATGACGCTGCAGGCGGCGCGCGCGGCTGTGGTGGCGATGGAGGGCGTGCCGGGGGGGATTGTCATTGTGGACAATGACAGCGGCGATGGGTCGTTTGAGGCCTTGGTTGCTGGGACGGCGGGGTGGGACCGGGTCAGGGTGGTGCAGTCGGGGCGCAATGGCGGGTTTGGCGCGGGGAATAATGTGGGCATCCGGGCGGGGTTGGGCGATGGGGGCAGGCCGGATTATGTCTATCTGCTGAATTCGGATGCGTTTCCGGCACCGGATGCGATCAGGGCCTTGCGGGACCATCTGGAGGCGCATCCGCAGACGGGGTTTGCGGGCAGTTATATTCACGGGCCGGATGGGGTGGCGCATCGGACGGCGTTTCGGTTTCCATCGATTGCCAGCGAGTTTGAGGGGGCGGCGCGGTTTGGGCCGGTCAGCCGGATTTTTCGCAGAAAAATTGTGGCGCGGGACATTCCGACAGCGACATGCCGGGTGGATTGGCTGGCGGGGGCATCGATCATGATGCGGGCTGCGGTGCTGGACCGGATCGGGTTGTTTGATGAGACGTTTTTCCTCTATTTCGAGGAAACGGAATTGTGCCACCGGGCGGCGGTGGCGGGGTGGCCGACGGAGTATGTTCTGGAAAGCCGGGTGGAGCATATCGGGTCGGTATCGACGGGCATGAAAACTTGGGCGCGGATACCGGGGTTTTGGCTGGATTCGCGGTTGCATTATTTTACCAAGGTGCATGGGCGATTTTATGCAGGCCTGGCGACACTTGCGCATGTGGCGGGTGGGGTACTGTGGCGGGCGAGGTTGCTGGTCCAGCGCAAGGACCGGGGTGATCCGCCGTATTTCTTGCGCGACCTTGCAGGGCATTATGTGCGAAAGGCGATGTCATGACGCTTTCGGCGATTCTGATCGGGCATGAAAGCCTGACGGTACAATGCGGCGGGATGTGGCGGGGGGCGGGGCACCGGATTGCGGGGGTGGTGACGCACAGCCGGGATGTTGCGGGGCAGGATCGTGGCGATGGATATTCCGGTGGTGACGGGGCGGGTAGATTGGCTGGCGGGGGCGTCGATCATGATGCGGGCTGCGGTGCTGGATAAGATCGGTTTGTTTGACGAGAGGTTCTTTCTGTATTTTGAG
>JANNBG010000314.1:0-1922 GCA_031385205.1 Rhodobacterales bacterium | reverse complement strand
CAACGCCAAGGGGTTGGCGCATGGAATACATGTCGATGCCGGGGCCTGCAGAATCGGTGAATTCACCTTTCAGCAGGTGGGGGGCACCAATGCAGAATTCGACGACCTCAAGGCCGCGCTGCACGTCGCCCTTGGCATCGGGGATGGTTTTGCCATGTTCGCGCGACAGGGCTTCGGCCAGTTTGTCCATATCGCGATTGAGCAGGCCGACGAAGGCCATCATGACGCGCGCGCGGCGTTGCGGGTTGGTGGCCCCCCATTTGACCTGAGCCTTGGCCGCCTCGGCCACGGCGTGGTCGAGTTCGGCCTTGGATGCCAAGGGCACGCGGGATTGAACCTCACCCGTGGCAGGGTTGTAGACGGATGCGAAATTGCCGGAGGTACCAGCGACGTGGTGGCCGTTGATCCAGTGGGTCAGGTCTTGCATGGGGTGTCTCCTTGGTTGCGGGCAGAATAGTCTTGCGGAAATGTGGGGGAAAGAGGCAATATCGCGCATTGGTTTTGCAGGAATGGGCGTATGGACTGGGATGATCTGCGGGTGTTTCTGGCGGTGGCGCGGACGGAAAGCCTGACGGCAGGGGGGCGGGTGTTGCGGATTGATCCGGCGACGGTGGGGCGCAGGGTTGCAAGGTTGGAGGCGGCGATGGGGGTGGCGCTGTTTGCGAAATCGCCGCAGGGCTATGCGTTGACCGAAGGCGGGGCGAAACTGCTGGTGCATGCCGAGGCGGCAGAAGCGGGAATCGCGGGGGCGAAGGATGCGTTGCAGGGGGCGCAGGGGTTGAGCGGGCAGATCAGGATCGGGGCACCGGATGGCTGTGCGAATTATTTGCTGCCACAGGTGTTGACGCAGATTTGCGATGCAAATCCGGGGTTGGAGGTGCAGATCGTGGCGCTGCCACGGGTGTTCAATTTATCCAAACGCGAGGCGGATATGGCGGTGGCGGTCAGCCGGCCGGAAACGGGGCGGGTGACGGTGCAGAAGATTACGGAGTACCGGCTGCATCTGGCGGCAAGTGCCGATTATCTGGCACAGCACGGGGTGCCAGCGGGGCGTGCGGATTTGGGCAAGCACCGCATGATCGGCTATATCCCGGATATGATTTTCGACAAAGAGCTGGATTATCTGGCGGAAATTGGCGTGTCGGGGGCACCGTTTGCGTCAAATTCCGTGTCGGTGCAGTTGAACTGGCTGCGGGCGGGGGCGGGGATTGGGGTGGTGCATGACTTTGCGCTGCCATCAGCCCCGGAGTTGCTGCGGGTGATGGTGGGGGAGGTCAGCCTGACGCGGGCGTTCTGGCTGATCCGGCATGAGGGGGATGGGCGGGTCGCAAGGTTATCGCGGTTTGCGGAGGCGCTGACAAAGGGATTGCGGGCAGAAGTGGCGCGGTTGGAAGCGATTGCTTGACAGATTGCCGCAGGGGGCGGACGCTGGCCTTCTGGAATAGGAGGACCGCGATGCTGGTGCAACAAATTCTGAGACTGAAACCCAATATGGATGTGGTGACGGTGCAGCCGGGGTCGACGGTTGCGGCAGCGGCTGAGGTGCTGTCGGCGAAACGCATCGGGGCGGTGATTGTGTCACCGGATGGCAAACGGGTGGCGGGGATATTGTCGGAACGCGATATCGTGCGGGAATTGGGCAGGCGTGGCGCGGGGTGTTTGACGGAAACCGTGGATGGGCTGATGACGGCCAAGATCGTGTCTTGCAAAAGTCATGACCAGACGGACGAAGTGTTGCAAAAGATGACGGACGGGCGGTTCCGGCATATGCCGGTTATGGACGGCGATGTGATGGTGGGGCTGATTTCGATCGGCGATGTGGTCAAGGCGCGGATCAATGAGCTGGCGGCAGACAAGGATGCGCTGGAGGGGATGATCAAGGGTTTTTGACGGGGCTGCATTTGCGCCCTTGCGGGCGACAT
>JANNBG010000303.1:0-2143 GCA_031385205.1 Rhodobacterales bacterium | reverse complement strand
CGCTATCTGCGCCTGATGTATGACAAGTTCGGCACGTGGCGGCTGGCGCTTGCGGCCTATAACGCGGGGCCGGGTGCGGTGGAGAAGCATGGTGGCGTGCCACCGTTTGACGAGACGAAGAATTATGTCGCGGTGATCTTGGGGTAGGGTGGTCTGATTGCCTTCGTTATGTGAGGTAAATCAAGATTTCTTGAAGATGCCCCAAATGCTAACGCCGATGAAAGTACCGACCCACAGCCCGGTAAACCAGCCGTTAAATCCAGATGCATCACCTCTTGCTGCAACACCAAAATTGCCGACCATAAGCCCCATTATCAAAGACCCAACTATGGCGCCAACCAACGCATGCTGCACCGAAGCATGTTGACGGCGAAACCAATCCTTCCCTTTCTGCAATTGTTCGTTCATGTATAGTTCCTTACCAATGGTTAGCGGCCATCCGCCACTAGCGGCCCAAGATATTGCGTCCTTCATTGGACAGGTCACTCTATTGAGCAATCAGTCAAGAACTAAATTCTGCTTACTCCGCCGCCATCTTGATCACCGGTTCCATCTGCGCCAGTACATCATCAGGCAAATGGCACTTGATCTGATGATCGCCTGCCAGCACCCGCACCGGCGGCATGATCGTATCGCAAATTCCACCCGGCACCTGTGATTTCCACCGGCAACGCGTCTGGAACGGGCAGCCGGGGGGCGGGTTGACCGCTGACGGGATGTCACCTTCCAGCACGATGCGCTTGCGGATCACGCGGGTGTCGGCGATGGGCACCGCCGATAGCAGCGCCTCGGTATAGGGGTGATAGGGCGGGCTGAACACCTGATCGGTGGTGCCCATTTCCACCACATGGCCCAGATACATCACCATCACACGGTCGCTTAGGTAGCGCACGATGGACAGATCGTGGCTGATGAACAGCAGGGTGGTGCGGTTTTCCCGTTGAATATCCATCAAGAGTTCGGTCACCGCTGCCTGTACCGACACATCCAAGGCACTGACGGGTTCATCCGCCACCACAACCTTGGCCCCACCCGCAAAGGCGCGCGCGATGCCAACGCGCTGCTTTTGCCCGCCCGACAACTGGCGTGGCATGCGTTCGGCGAATTGGCGCGGCAGTTTGACAAGATCGAGCAGTTCCAGCATGCGCGCTTCGCGTTCCTGATCGGACTTGCCCTGCTTGAAAATCTCCAAGGCGCGGATGATCTGGCGGCCCACGGTCATCGACGGGTTCAGCGTATCGAACGGGTTCTGAAACACCATCTGCACGGAACTGACCGTATCCACATTGCGCTTTTCAATCGGCGTCGACTGAATATCCTGATCGAACAGCATGATCTGGCCAGAGGTGGCCGTTTCCAACCCCATCAAGACCTTTGCAAAGGTCGACTTGCCACAGCCAGATTCGCCCACAATCGCCAGCGTTTCGCCTTCACGCGCCTCAAAACTGAGCGTTTCATTGGCCTTCACGACCTTTTTCGCGCCACCACCAAAGCTGCCACCTGACACGGCATAGTATTTCTTCAGATCATCCAGTTTCAGCACCACTTTGCCCGGTGGCACTTTGGGCTTTGCCGCAGCCACAGCGGGCGGGTGGGCCCAGTCGATTTCCTGCCATTTCAAACAGCGGCTGGCATGGCGGTCACCGCCGGGCACGGGGGACATCGCAATGTCGCCCGCATCGCAGCGGCCCGCCTCAAAGTAATTGCACCTTGGGCCAAAGTTGCAACCTGTGGGGCGTTCGTGCGGCAGGGGGAAGTTGCCGGGAATGGCCACCAGCGGACTTGCGTTCTTGTCGGCCCCTGGCAGCGGGATAGAGCGGAACAGGGCTTGGGTATAGGGGTGGCGCATTTTTTCAAACACCTGCACCACATTGCCGGTTTCCACCGCCTCGCCGGAATACATCACACAGAGGCGGTCGCAGACGTCAAGGATCAGGCCAAGATTATGGCTGATGAAGAGAAGCGAGGTGCCGTATTTGTGCCCCAGGTCTTTGACCAGATCGACGATGCCAGCCTCGACCGTTACATCCAGTGCGGTGGTGGGTTCATCCAACATCAGCAGGGCAGGCTTGGCCATCAGCGCCATGGCGATGACGATGCGCTGCTGCTGACCACCGGATAACTGGTGCGGATAGGCGTTGAG
>JANNBG010000220.1:0-4695 GCA_031385205.1 Rhodobacterales bacterium | reverse complement strand
TCGCCAAAACAGACCACCACCTCGCGCCGTTGGGCATCAGGGCGGTCACGCCAGAGGCCCGCACCTTCCAGCCGTTGGTATTTGTTCAGGGCCGTCATGGGTTGTGGGGGGGACCAGTCAAAAGGATGTGTGTAAACGTAGCGGAGCGGGGCCTTGTCAGCAATCACCGTTTCTGTTTTGCGTGGCGGGTCAGGGGGCCATTTTGCAGACAGAACGTACGTTACCCGCACTTGGGCTGATCCTGATCTATGCAGCACTGATTGGCTGGGCGGATAACTTTGTGCGCATCATCGCAGCGGAAGCGGGCTTGTGGCAGTTTCATGCAACGCGGTCATCGCTGGCGATTGGGCTGCTGTGCGTTGTGGCGCAGGTCACGCGGCGGGCGTTGCGGCCACGCAATTTGCGGGCGGTGGTCGGGCGGTCGGCGATTCACGGGGTGGCCTTGCTGATTTACTTTGGGGCGCTGGCGTTTTTGCCGGTGGCGATTGTGGCGGCGGGGCTGTTTACGGCACCGATCTTTGTGCTGCTGATCAACCGGGTGGCGTACGGCGTGCCGATTGGGCCGGTGCAGGCGGTGGCGGTGCTGATGGGGTTTGCGGGGGTGGTGCTGGTGTTGGGGCCAGCGGCGCTGGAAGGGGCGTCTTTCGCGGCGTTGTTGCCGGTGGTGGCGGGGGCGCTGTATGCAATGGGCAATATCGCGACGCGGGAATGGTGCGCGGGCGAGACGGCAGAGACGCTGCTGGCAGGGTTCTTTGTGGCCTTGGGGATTTTCGGGGTGATCGGGCTGGTGGCGTTGGCGCTGTGGCCGCAGGCGGCACCTGTGGGGGCGGCGGGGTTTGTGATGCGGGGCTGGGTGGCACCGTCACCGACATTTCTGTTCTGGGTGGCGGTGCAGGCGGTGGTATCTGTGGTCGGTGTTGGCATGATGATCCGGGCGTATCAGATCGCCTCGGCATCGCGCGTGGCGGTGTTTGAATATGCCATCCTGCCTGCAGCGGCGGTGTGGGGCTGGATCATCTGGGATGAAGCGCTGACCCTGCCTGCGATTGCGGGGATGGCACTGATTGCGGCGGCGGGGGCAATGATCGCGCTGATGCCGGGTCAGGCGTCCATCGCGGCGCGCCAGTGACGGCGGCAGAGCGAGACATAGGTGTCATTGCCGCCGATCATCACCTGTTCGCCATCACGCAGGGCGCGGCCACCCGGGCCACGGCGGATGACCATGGTGGCCTTTTTGCCGCAATGGCAGATGGTACGGACTTCGCGCATCTCATCGGCCCAGGCGAGCAGTGCGGCTGAACCGGGAAACAGTTCACTGCGGAAATCAAGGCGCAGGCCATAGCACATGATGGGGACGCCCAGATCATCGACGGCACGGGCGAGTTGCCAGACCTGAGGTTTGGTCAGGAACTGGGCCTCATCGATAAAGATGCAGGCGACGGGACCAGCCGTCAGGCGCGTCTGGATTTTGGCGAACATGTCATCTGTGGGGGCAAAGGTATCAGCATCCTCGCCAATGCCGATGCGGCTGGCGATTCGGCCTTGGCCTGCGCGGTTGTCGAACTGGGCGGTAAGCAGATAGGTCATCATGCCGCCTTCGCGATAGTTATGCGAGGCTTGCAGCAGGCTGGTGGATTTGCCCGCGTTCATGGTGGAGTAATTGAAGTACAGCTTTGCCATGCGGCGTGTTAGCCCAAGGGCCTGTGGTGACACAACAACTGGATGGGGGCCCGCGCGTCCGTGGTGGCTGTTTTGGCAACGCCGCAACAGGGGACACCGTGCAGGGACCGTCAACTGACACACGCCTTTAACAAGGCAAACCACCTAACTCTGAGACAGGCCCGCCGCACACCCAGACAAACGCCAAGGCACCCCCGAAAGGACAATTGCACGACGGACCCCCACCCAAACCGATGCTGGGGACACCGGCACTCGTCAAAAAGTTCCGGACACCCGGAACTGGACTGTAGATGACAAATCTTTACAGTAGCCTTAATGGGAAAGGCGGGGCGGTTTTCCCCCAGATGTGACCTGTTCCAAGGAAATGCCATGACGACTGCCACTTACCTGAAGAAACATAGCGAAGCGTTGGTGAAAGACGTGGGGATCGAGGCGGCCTGTGCGCTGACCGGCAAATCGAAGGCGACGCTGGGGCGTTACTATTCGGATGCGGGCGAACATGACGACCGGTTCATGCCGATTGACGTGGTGGCAGCGTTAGAGGCGGCGGCGAAATTTCCGCATGTCACCAGTGCCTTGGCGGATTTGCAGGGGGTGACGCTGTCATATGATGCGGACGGCGGGGTGAAGACGAACCGGGGGGTCAATCAGGATGTGGTGACGCTGTCACAGCGGTTTGCGCAGTTGATGGCGGAATATAACGATGCGATTGGCGATGGGGTGATTTCGATCAACGAAGCGAAACGCATGCTGCGCGAGACGCTGGCGCTGCAGCAAATCCTGCTGCAGATGAAGTTGCATCTGGATACCGAGGCGGGGTGACGTTACGTCGCAGGGGCCGCTCCTCCACCCGGTGGGTTGAGGAGCAGCTTGTGAGATCAGCGTGACCGCTGTTTTGGGCGCGCATCCGACGCTCGGTTTGGGGATTGGCCGCCGCCCATTGGTTTTGCCTTTGGTGCCGCATGCCGCCCTTGTGGCTTGTTGCCCTGCGGTTTGCGCGCACCGGCCTGCACGGGGGCACGCTGGCTGCGGTTTTGCTGGGTTTTGGGGGCCGCGGCCACCATATCAGCCGACCATGCGGCCCCGCCGATGACCGGCAGCTTGACCTTCAGCAGCTTTTCGACGGCCAGCAATTCGCCCATCTCGCCCGGTGAACAGAAAGCCACCGCCGTGCCATCGGCACCCGCACGGGCGGTGCGGCCAATGCGGTGGACATAGTTTTCGGGCACATTGGGCATATCGAAGTTATAGACATGCCGCACACCGGGAATATCAATCCCGCGCGAAGCGACGTCGGTGGCCACCAGCACATCCAGTTCCGCATTGCGGAATTCGGTCAGGGTGCGGTCGCGCTGACCCTGGCTTTTGTTGCCGTGGATGGAACCCGCCTTAAAGCCCCATGTGACCAACAGTTTCATCAGCTTTTCGGCGCCATGTTTGGTGCGGTGAAACACCAGTGCCTGCTCGCCCGGATGCTTTTTCATATAGTCTTCCAACAGGCGGGCCTTATCGCCATTGGGGATGTAATGCACGCCTTGGACGATCTTTTCGATCGGCTTGCCGGGGGGCGCGACCTGCACTTTGATGGGATCGCGCAGATAGGTTTTGGCCAGTTCTTCGATGTCTTTCGGCATGGTGGCCGAAAACAGCATGGTCTGGCGCTTCAGCGGGATGTGCTGGGCGATTTTGCGCAGGGAATGGATAAAGCCCATATCCAGCATGTGGTCGGCCTCATCCAACACCAGATAACCGCAGTCATCCAGGCGCACATCGCCACGCTCCAAAAGGTCGATCAGACGGCCAGGCGTGGCCACCAGCACATCGGTGCCTTTGGCCAAGGCTTGGGATTGGCGGAACAGGGACGCGCCGCCGACCACGATGGTGACCTTGACGGCTGTGCCCTTGGTGAACACCTCAAAATTGCGGGCGATCTGCGTGACCAGTTCGCGGGTGGGTGCAAGGATCAACGCACGCACGTTACGCGGGCCGGGCGGGTGGCCGATATCCAGCAGGCGGTGCAGCAGAGGCAGACCGAACGCGGCGGTTTTGCCGGTGCCGGTTTGGGCCAGACCCATCAGGTCACGGCCCTGCATGATATAGGGGATGGCCTGCGCCTGAATCGGCGTGGGCGTGGTTAAAGCCGTCTTTTCAAGGGCTTTCAGAAGGCGTGGGGACAGGCCCAGCGCGGCAAACGTTGTCATCATAAGTCTTTCCGGCCCGCATGGGGCCTTTGCGGGCAAGCACCCGCTGGCAGGACAAAGCCGGATGTTCCTGACCCAAGGCCTCATGCCAATGGAGCCGCACAAACGGCGGAACCCCTGCGTGACGGTGGGAACCAATGCCCGGTCCTTAAGGTTGCTCACGCGGCAACGGATCATCGGGCTGGGGGGCAGATGCGCCGGAATGCGGCATAAGTCAAGGGGTGCAGCGATTGGCATTGCGGCTTGCGCGGCATGAATCCTGCCACTAGACGTCAACCAAACAACGCATGAAGTGGATAAGGCATGGAGTTCTTCTCAGTCGCCGCCTGGATGGAAGTGTTCACACCTGAAGGCCTGACAGCGCTTGCGCAGGTCATTGGCATTGACCTTGTGCTGGCGGGCGACAATGCTATCGTCATCGGTCTTGCCGCCGCCGGTCTGCCCAAGGACATGCGCGCGCGCGCGATTCTGGTGGGGATTATCGCCGCCACCGTGCTGCGTATCGTCTTTGCCGCGTTTACCGTGCAACTTCTTGCCATTACAGGGCTTTTGTTGGCGGGTGGCATCCTTTTGCTGTGGGTCTGCTGGAAGATGTGGCGCGAATTGCGCGACGGGCACGCCGATGAGCAGCGCGCGACCGAGGCGCTGACCGGCATGGATCTGAACGCCGATGGCACGGTTGCGGGGGGCGGTCCGACCAAGACGTTCAAACAGGCGGCATGGCAGATTGTGATCGCCGATGTGTCGATGAGTTTGGACAATGTGCTGGCGGTGGCGGGGGCGGCGAAGGACCATCCGGTGGTGTTGATCATCG
>JANNBG010000196.1:0-11205 GCA_031385205.1 Rhodobacterales bacterium | reverse complement strand
AAATGACGGCAGGGCGCGGCTATATCGCATTGTCAGCGCTGATCTTTGCCAAATGGCGGCCGTGGGCGGCGCTGTGGGCAACCTTGCTGTTCGGGTTCTTTCAGGCGCTGGCGCTGCGCCCCGATGTCGTGGAAAACGTGCTGTCCTTCAAAGTTCCCGTGCCGGTGCTGGACGCACTGCCCTATCTGCTGACGGTGATCGTACTGGCCGGGTTCATCGGCAAAGCGGTGCCACCACGGGCAGGGGGGGAACCCTACATAAAGGAACGATAAAGATAAGTCTGATGGCCTTGCGGATACTGTCCGGGTCAACGGCCTCCGCCGCCACGCTGGATAAAGCAATTGCGCCCATAATCGGGCGCAAAGTCACAGTCGAAGGTCACGCCGGATTGGCCCCCTTTGCGGCTCACCGAGGTTATTTCGCATAGGCACCAGTGTGACTGCGGCAAAACGGGAACGCATTCTGCACCAATGCAGGCCAAGTCATAGGTCCAGCCGCACAAGCGTTTGACTTGGTACCCCTTCCGGCGCAACGCTTGAAGTCCGCTCCTCCCGCCACGGCCCAGCCATATGCAATTGTACCTCCCCATCGCCGAGGTTTCGGTGAACGCCTTTGTCATCCTTGGCCTTGGTGGAATCGTGGGCTTTTTGTCGGGCATGTTTGGCGTCGGTGGCGGGTTCCTCATCACGCCCTTGCTGTTCTTCATCGGTGTGCCCCCCCCCGTTGCCGTGGCCACCGGGGCCAATCAGGTGGTGGCATCATCGGTTTCCGGCGTTTTGGCCCAGATGCGGCGCCGCGCGGTGGATTTCCAGATGGGGTCCGTGCTGCTGGCAGGCGGCATGGTGGGGTCCGCCACCGGCATCTGGGTCTTTGCCTTGCTGACACGTCTGGGGCAGGTCGATCTGTTTGTGCAACTGTCCTATGTGGTATTTCTGGGTCTGATCGGTGCCCTGATGTTTCAGGAAAGCCTGCGGAGTTTGCTGCGGTCCCGCAAACCCGGCCCGGTGCGGCGGTCGCACATCCATACTTGGGTGCATGGCCTGCCCTTCAAGATGAAATTCCGCGCCTCTGGCCTCTATATCTCGGTCCTGCCCCCGCTTGCCGTCGGGGCTTTGGTCGGGTTTCTGGCCGCCATCATGGGGGTGGGTGGTGGGTTCATCATGGTGCCTGCCATGATCTACCTTTTGGGCATGCCCACCAAGGTTGTCGTCGGCACATCCTTGTTCCAGATCATCTTTGTCACTGCGTTTACCACCATCATGCATGCTATCACCAGCCAGTCGGTCGATATGATGCTGGCAGCCTTACTGATTGTGGGCGGTGTCATTGGCGCGCAATTGGGCACCCGCGTCGGCGTGCGGCTGCGGGCAGAACAGTTGCGCATCCTGCTGGCCATGCTGGTGCTGGCCGTGGCCATCAAAATCGGGCTGGACCTTGTGCTGCAACCGACCGAGCTGTTTTCGGTGATGCCATGAGATGGGGGCTTCTCATCCTGGTGCTGGCGACACCCGCTGTGGCGGGGGATGAACGCATCGTGGCGGGGCTGTCGCAGAACAACGTGTCGATCACGGCAGACTTCACCGGGTCAGAAATCCTGATCTATGGTGCCGTCAAACGCGATGCCCCGGTGCCGGACAAACCGATGGAAGTGATCGTGACGGTCGAGGGGCCATCAACCCCCCTGACCATCCGCGAAAAATCACGGCGTCTGGGCATGTGGATCAACACCAGTGCCGTCACCATCGACGCGGCCCCCAGTTTCTATGCGATTGCAACAACGGGGCCATTGCGGCAGATCATCAGTGACACCGAGAATTTGCGCTACAAGGTAACAATTCCGTCGATGATAAGCGCGATCGGCATCACATCAGAAACCAGTACGCCGGATGATTTCATCACGGGTCTTTTGCGCATCCGGCTGGGCGAGGGGCGATACCGGCTGGATCAGGGGGCGGTGGAATTCCTCGAGGAAACGCTGTTCCGCGCGGATGTGGCGCTGCCTGCAAACCTGACCGACGGCGAATACCGGGTGCGGATCTTTCTGACACGCGGGGGACGGGTGATCGACAGTCAGGAACGTGTCATCGGTGTGCGCAAGGAAGGCGTGGAGCGGTTCATCTATAACATGGCCAAGGAACAGCCGCTGGTCACGGGGCTTGCGTCGGTGCTGATGGCCATGGCGGCGGGCTGGGCGGCCAGTGCGGCGTTCAGGCTGGTGCGGATGTGATCATGGTGGGTTGGCACCCACCATCCCCGCCTTCCGCTCCACCGCGCCGTAAACCCATCCCATCGTCACCGCCCGCGCGATGTTCAGCACCGTCAAGCTGGCCCACAGCCCATGGTTGCCCAACCCCGGCACCAGCACGATCAGCGCTACTATATAGCATGCGACCGACACCAGCATCGTGCGCATCATCAGCCCGGTCAGCGTCGCCCCAATGAAAATGCCATCAAACACCCAGGACACCACCCCCACCAAGGGCGCCAGCACCAGCCATGGCAGATACCCCCGCGCCGCCTGCTGCACCTCCACCGAAGTGGTCATCACATTGATCAACGCACCGCCCGTCAGCGCAATCATCGCCGCCATCAGCAAAGCCCCTATGACGCCCCATTGCATCGTCACCACGCTTGCCCTGCGCGCCTGCAACACCAACCCTGCGCCCACCGCTTGCCCCACCAGCCCTTCGGCAGCAAAGGCAAAGCCATCCAGCGCAAAGGCCGTCACCTGCAGAAACTGCAACAACACCTGATTGGCCGCCAAGGTCACATCACCATAGCCCGCGCCCAGAAACAGAAAGGTGGTGAACGACAGCTGCAGGATGACAGACCGCACCATGATATCGCGGTTGACCACCAGCATCACCGCCAGCGCCGCCCGGTTGCCAACCCGCGCCCATGCCGACCGCAGCACTGCCCCGAACGCATCCCGGCACAGCCACAGGCCCAGTGCCAACCCACACCATTCCGCAATCAGTGTGGCCATGGCCACCCCCGGCACACCCCAGCCAAGGCCCAGCACGAACCACATGCTCACCCCCACGTTCGCTGCGTTCATCCCCACTTGCAGCACCATCACGCCCCGTGTACGCGCCACCGCCACCAGCCAGCCTGTGATCGCATAGAGGCTGATCGTCGCAGGCGCGCCCCAGATGCGGATGCCAAGATAGGCCCGCATCAGCCCCTCCACCTCGGCACTCGCCGGGGCGACCTTGAATGCCGCCGAGAATAGCGCACCCTGCAAGGCAATCAGCCCCAGCCCGGCAACCACAGCCACCACCAGCGCCCGCAGCAGTATCGCCGTGCGCTCCGGCATATCCCCCGCACCCTGCGCCTGTGCCGCAAGGCCGCTGGTGCCCATCCGCAAAAACCCGAAGATCCAATACACCGTGGCCAGCACCACAGCCCCCAGGCCAACGGCCCCAATCGGGGCCGCCAGCCCCATTTGCCCTACCACCGCCGTATCCACTGCGCCCAGCAGCGGCACCGTTGCATTCGAGATCACAATCGGCAGCGCAATGCGCAACACCCGCGCATGCGTGATATCGGTCATGCGCCCGAGGCAGGCATCAGGAAATGCCCCGTCGCCTGCGCAAACAGCCGTGTGCGGTTATCCTGCCACGCCTCCACATGCACCGATGCATATCTGCGCCCTGACCGGTTCACCCGCGCCCGCGCATAGGCATCACGCGGCAGACCCGCCCGCAGATAATCCACCGAAAAATCAATCGTCTTGGGCAGGCGTGGCAACACCGCCTCGCCACCCGCCTCCATCCCGTCCCACAGCATCGCCCAGCCCAAACCCACCACCGCCGTCAATTCCAGAAACGCCGCCGTCGCCCCGCCGTGCAAGGCTGGGATCATCGGGTTCCCGATCAGATGGTCCGCATAAGGCAGGATCGCCGTCAACTCATCTCCCCGCCGGTCAAACCGCAAGCCCAGGAAATGCGCATAGGGAATCCCCTCTGCCAGCCGCGCCAGCGCCGCATCCCGCCGGTCCTTCACCACTTGCACCGGTTCCATCATGCCCCGCTGCCCCCGTGGTTCAGTGTGAACACCCCCGTCGCCGTCGCCACCGGCCGCCCCGTATCGTCATCCGTCGCCACAGCCCGCCCAAACGCCACCGACCGCGTCATATGCGTGCATTCCGCCACCGCCGTGATCCGCTGCCCCGGTGTCGCCCCCCGCATATAGTCGATCCGCAAATCCAGCGTCGCCGTGCTGGCTGGCCCCGATGCGTGGCTGATGACCGCCGCCCCCAATGCCGTATCCATCAGCGCCGACACCACACCGCCATGCATGATCCCTGTTGCCGGGTCGCCGATGAACCGCGCATCATAGGGCATCGACACCACCGCCCGCCCCGGCGTGATTTCCTCCATCCGCATCCCCAGCGCCGCCGAATGCGGCAGGGCGGCGATGAACTGGTTGGCGATTTTTATCATATCCGGCATGCGCGCATCATTGCCGTTTCCGCGGCGGCTGCAAGTCCGTTGCGCAACCTGCTTCCGTGGCGTTACTCTACCCGCAGGAGGAGAGCCCCATGACCGATGCCCGCCTGTCCTTCAAAGAGATGTGCGTCAGGTTTGACGTCACCCCACGCACCCTGCGCTATTACGAATACATCGAACTGCTGTCGCCTGAAAAGGATGGCCGTGCCCGCTGGTATGGCCCGCGTGAGATTGCCCGCATGACCCTGATCCTGCGTGGGCGTCGTTTTGGCTTTTCATTGGAAGAGATTCGCCAGTGGCTGCTGATCTACCGCCAAAAGGGCACAGGCCCACAAATGCAGGCCTGGGTTGATCTGGCCAACCGGCAACTGGCCGTGCTGGAAGAGCAGCGCACCCAGTTGGACGAGTCGATCCGCGATCTGCGCGCAATGCGCGATGATGCGGCCAAGGCGGTAGGGTGAACCGTAAAGCCGCGAATCAAACCGCTTTGAGGGGGAAAATCCCCTTATTTTCCCCTAAACAAAGTTGCGTCCAGACCCACAGGAATTTGCTGACCTTTCGTCAAGCCCGCCGTGACGTAACGTCCCGCTTACGTTAACGTCAAGGGCACTGGTAGCCTGTGCAAAATGCTCCCATGTCCGCGTCGGTTTCACCCCCAACGCGAGTATGTCCGATGATAACTGAGACGATGACGATCCGTGAAATGTGCACGGCTTTTGATGTGACCCCGCGCACGTTGCGCTTTTACGAAGCCAAAGAACTGCTGCAACCGATCCGCCAGGGCACCCGCCGTCTGTTCACCAAAACGGATCGCGCGCGTCTGACCCTGATCTTGCGCGGCAAACGCTTTGGCTTCAGCCTGGAAGACATCCGGCAGCTGCTGGATATGTATAACCGTGATGGATCGAACGAGGCGCAACTGTCGCGCACGCATGAACTGGGGCAGGCCCGCCTGACGCAGATGCAGGCACAACGCGCCGAACTCGACACCGCCATTGCGGAACTGAAAGACCAACTGTCAGCCACCGCCAAGATGCTGACGCAAAGCCGATCTGCCGCATAAGGACACAGCCGATGCCCGTCTATAACGCCCCGATCCGCGATATGCAGTTTGTCTTGCACGATGTGCTGGGCGTTTCGGGGGCGGATGTGCCGGGCTACGGTGACCTTGATGCCGCCTTTACTAGTGCTGTGCTGGAAGAGGCAGGCAAGATCGCGCGTGATGTGCTTGCCCCGCTGAATGCCGTCGGCGACAAGCAGGGGTGCCACATGGAAAATGGCGTGGTGCGGACGCCGGACGGCTTTGATGCGGCCTTCAAGGCGATGAAAGACGGCGGCTGGACGGCGCTGGATTGTGATCCGGCCTATGGCGGGCAGGGTCTGCCCTATGTGATGGGCACCGCCGTGGGCGAAATGTTTGCCGCCGCCAACATGGCCTTCAACATGTATCAGGGCCTGACGCATGGCGCCTATTCCGCCATCCACGCGCATGGCACGGATGCACAAAAGACCATGTATCTGCCAAAAATGGTCAGTTGTGACTGGACCGGCACAATGAACCTGACAGAACCGCATTGCGGCACCGATCTGGGCCTGATGCGCAGCAAGGCCGACCCGCAGGCCGATGGGTCATACCTGATTACTGGGCAGAAGATCTTTATCTCGGCAGGCGAGCATGATCTGGCCGAAAACATCATCCATCTGGTCTTGGCCAAGGCCCCCGGCGGGGGCGAGGGCACAAAGGGCGTCAGCCTTTTCATCGTGCCGAAGTTCCTCGTGAATGCCGATGGGTCGCTGGGCAACCGCAACGCGGTGACCGTGGGCAAGATCGAAGAAAAGATGGGCATCCACGGCAATGCCACCTGTGTGATGAACTATGATGGTGCTGTGGGTTTCCTGCTGGGTGATCTGCACAAAGGCATGCGCGCCATGTTCACCATGATGAACGAGGCGCGGATCGGCGTCGGCGTGCAGGGCTATGCGCAGGCCGAGGCGGCCTATCAGAACGCCCTCGCCTACGCGAAGGACCGCCTGCAAGGCCGCGCTGTGACCGGCATTGAAAACCCCAATGGCCCGGCTGATCCGCTGATCGTGCATCCCGATATCCGCCGCAACCTGATGGATCAGAAAAGCTTTGTCGAAGGCGCGCGGGCCTTCACCTTTTGGGGTGCCACCCTGATCGACCGCGCCGTGCATGGCGACCATGACGCCGAAGGCCTGATTTCCCTGCTGACGCCGGTCATCAAGGGCTTTCAGACCGACAAGGGGTTCGAGATGGCCGTCGCCGCCCAGCAAGTGTTCGGCGGGCACGGCTATATCGAAGACTACGGCATGTCACAGTTTGCGCGGGATGCGCGGATTGCGATGATCTATGAAGGTGCCAATGGCGTGCAGGCGCTTGACCTCGTGGGCCGCAAACTCGCCGCCGATGGGGGCAAACATGTCATGGCGTTCTTTGCCATGGTGAAGGATTTCATTCAGGAAGCACAGGCTGACACGCGCATGGCAGGCATCCTCGACCCGCTGAAAACCGCCTCCAAACAGCTGCAGGCCGGGGCCATGTATTTCATGCAGAACGGCATGAAATCCCCCAATGCCGCCCTCGCAGGGTCATATGACTTCATGCACATGATGGGCCATGTCTGCCTTGGCCTGATGTGGGCCCGCATGGCAAAGGCCGCCTATATGCGCCTTGATGCAGGCGATACGGACCCCGATTTTCTGCAATCGAAAATCGCCACCGCCCGCTATTATGCCGCGCGTCAGTTGCCCGCCTGCGCCATGCATCTGGCGCGGATCGAGTCTGGCGCTGAACCCGTCATGGCGTTGGAGGCTGCGGCGTTCTAGACTGCTGGTGTGACTGATCCGAGGATGACATGCCCAAACGTTTCCGCCTGACCCGTCGTTTCCCCGTTGCCATGACCGAAGATGGGTATCGCCGACTGCGGCGGTTTGCAGCCGACGCAGGCCTCGACGAAGGCGAAGCCCTGTCCTTTCTGTTTGAACATTTCGACTCTGTCATTGATCAAGACACGTTCACCCATCGCCTGCGCCTGTTCAACGCCGACCTTGACGCACGCAAGA
Source organism: Rhodobacterales bacterium (assembly GCA_031385205.1). Classification (GTDB taxonomy): domain Bacteria; phylum Pseudomonadota; class Alphaproteobacteria; order Rhodobacterales; family Rhodobacteraceae; genus JAAFHS01. The sequence continues at coordinate 3,670 of JANNBG010000196.1, read as the reverse complement.
CCTGATAACCCATAAGGAACTTCCCATGCGCCTGCTGATCCTTGCCCTTCTGACCGCCCTTAACCTGACCCCCGCCTTCGCCGATCCCGTTGCCTCCGATGTCGCCGCCGCCGTGCAGGGCCGTATTGATACCTTTGATGTCATGGTCGCCAAGGGCGATCTTGCCGGTACCATCGCGTTCACCCCGCCCACCCTGCTCGCCTTCATGGCCACCAGCTTTGGCATGGCCCCTGATGCCATGCGCAAACAGATGCGCGACACGCTGGCCGCCACCCAAGGGCAGGTCACCTTTGACAGCTTCAAGATGGACCTTGCCAGTGCCGAACAGGCCACCACCCCCGATGGGGCCCGCGTCTATGTGATGATCCCTACCGAAATCATCATGTCCGTCACTGGCGCAGGCAAGGTCAAATCCGTCTCCAAAACCCTTGCCCTGCAAGAGGACGGCACCTGGTATCTTATCAGCATCGCTGATGCCAATCAGGCCACCATGATCCAGGGTGCCTATCCGGAATTCGCAGACGTCGATCTGCCTGCAGGCACCATCACCGCTGTCAAATAGGGGTATCCCGTGGCCAATCTCAAACACACCTTGCTGGCATTAACCCTGACACTGTCACCCGCCTTTGCGGATGACATGCCCGACGAGGTGCGCGGCCTCCTGACGGCCGAAGTGGCCAACTTTGGCCAACAATTCAACGATGGCAACATGACCGCCGTCTTTGACTACATGCCCGTCAAGGTCATCGAAAACCTGTCCTCACAGGCCGGCCTTTCGCAGGACGCCCTGTTCGCCGCCATGCAACAGGAAATCGATTCCGCCATGTCGCAGGTCACCATCGACGCCTTCAGCATGGATATGGACACCGCCAGTTGGCAAATGACCCCCGATGGCAGCATTGGTTACGCACTGATCCCCACCGTCACCGACATGACCGTTGAGGGCATGGGCCGCGTCCATGCCACCGGCGAAACCCTCGCCTTTGCCGAAGATGACCAATGGTATCTCGTGCGCGTCGATGACGCCACACAGGCCCAACTGCTGATTGCCGCCTATCCCGCCTTTGACGGTGTCACCTTTGCGCCTGGAAAGATGGATGTGGTGGCCGAATGACCCAGTTCTTGCCCCCTGCACGCGGCCCAAACCGCCCCGCCGCGCGCGTGGCGAAAGGGCAAAGTGCGTATTTAGGCAAACAGAAAACCCGGAAGTCGCACCCCGACCTGTGGAGCCGGTCCAGCCCATGTGCTTATCACACCGCTGGCCGGGGTGGCTTTCCGTCTGACGGTCATCGGGACGCCTCCCTGTACCGTGAAACTACGCTATCCGCAGATAGGTTAACAAATCGTTTTCTGTTTGCACAAATACGCATTCTGCCCTGTCTACCCAAACAGGCCCCCGAAATGATGAACCGATCAGGCACCCCATGACCATGAAACTTTACTGCTTTGGCGAATCCGGCAATGCCTATAAATGCGCACTGGCCCTGACCCTTGCCGATGTCGAATGGGAACCCGTCTTTGTCGATTTCTTCAATGGCGAGGCGCGCACGGCGGCGTTCAAAGAGATCAACCCAATGGGCGAGGTGCCGGTGCTGGTCGATGGCACAACGACCCTTACGCAATCCGGCGTCATTCTGGATTACATCAGCTCCAAATCCGGCAAGCTGGGCGGGCGGTCTGCTGCAGAACGGCGCGAGGTGCTGCGCTGGCTGTTCTGGGACAATCACAAACTGTCAGGCCCCATCGGCACCACCCGGTTTCTGAACAACTTTCTGGCCGAGGCAAAGCGGCCACCGGGCGTCATCCCTTTCCTGCAAGGCCGGCTCAAGGCAGCCTACACCGTTTTGAACGATCATCTGACCAACCGGACCTGGGTGGCGGGCGAGGCAGTGACCATCGCCGATCTGTCCTGTGCGGGGTACCTGTATTACCCCGAACCCTTCGGCTTTGTCCGCGCTGACTGGCCCTATATCGACGCATGGCTGACGCGCATCAGTACCCTTCCCGGCTGGAAAGCCCCCTATGATCTGATGCCGGGCAACCCTTCTGATCGGAGTGCCGCATGACCGACGCTTTTATCTATGACGCCGTCCGTTCCCCGCGTGGCCGCGGTCGCACCGATGGCAGTCTGCATGAGCTGACCTCGGTCGCCCTCTCTGCCAAAATCCTGAATGCCATCAAGGACCGCAATGGATTGCAGGGCCACGCGGTGGAGGATGTGATCTGGGGCAATGTCACGCAAGTGGGTGAACAAGGCGGCTGCCTTGCGCGCTCTGCCGTGCTGGCGTCTGATCTGGACGAAAGCATCCCCGGTCTGGCCATCAACCGCTTTTGCGCCAGCGGCATGGAGGCGGTGAATATCGCGGCCAATCAGGTGCGCGGCGGAGCAGGGCAGGCCTATATCGCGGGCGGGGTGGAGATGATGGGCCGCGTGCCAATGGGCAGTGATGGTGCGGCGATTGCAGTGGACCCCAGTTTGGCCATGAAAACCTATTTTGTGCCGCAGGGCATATCGGCCGATATCATCGCCACCGAATACGGCTTTACGCGTGATATGGCCGACGCCTTGGCTGTGGAATCGCAGAAACGCGCGGCGGCGGCGTGGAAGGCGGGGTACTTCGGCAAGTCGGTCATCACCATCAAAGATCAGAACGGCCTGCCTATTCTCGCGCATGACGAATTCATGCGGCCGGGCACGGATATGCAATCCTTGGGGGCCCTGAAGGCCAGCTTCAAGGACATGGGCGAGGTGATGCCAGGCTTTGATAAGATCGCCATGATGAAATACCCGCATCTGGAACGCATCAACCACATCCACCACGCGGGCAATTCATCTGGCATTGTCGATGGGGCCGCCGCCGTGCTGATCGGGTCCAAGGAATTCGGCGCAGCCCATGGGCTGAAACCCCGCGCGCGCATCAGGGCCACCTGCAAAATCGGCACCGACCCCACCATCATGCTGACCGGCCCCGTGCCCGCGACGGAGAAAATCCTGCGCGATGCGGGCATGGCCATCGGTGACATCGACCTGTTCGAGGTGAACGAGGCCTTCGCAAGCGTCGTGCTGCGCTTCATGCAGGCCTTCGATGTGGACCCATCAAAGGTGAACCCCAACGGCGGATCCATCGCCATGGGCCACCCTTTGGGGGCCACCGGGGCCATCATCATCGGCACGCTGCTGGATGAATTGGAACGCACAGGGCAGGGCATGGGGCTGGCAACCCTGTGCATCGCCAGCGGCATGGGGGCTGCCACGATTATTGAGCGGGTGTGACGTTGGGTCTGAGAGTTCAACATAGGGCGAATGACGCGGCGTCGCTGGCGATAAAGCGTGCGACATGCGCTATCGCCCACCATGTGAAGAATTGCTCAGGAGGGCAATATTATGTTTTCGCAAATGTACGCGATGCTGACGCGCAATGTGCAGGCACTGTTGTCGGGCGATACCGACGCAATTGCCGACCGTTGCCATTATCCCATGGTCATCCATTCACCCGGGCGCGTCGTGCCATTCCTTTCGGCAAACGACTACGCGGCAACGTTAAAGAGTATGTCGGCGCAGATGCGGGACGACCTCATGGTGACCGATATCATCGTACGGTTGCGCATGACGGATGTGCCGCACGACGGGCGGTTCCGGGCATGGGCGACGCTGTCTTATGTCTTTGCC
>JANNBG010000165.1:0-1574 GCA_031385205.1 Rhodobacterales bacterium | reverse complement strand
ATCGCCTTTCGCCTGAACGGCCAGCCCCATGCCACACCGCCCGCCCCCATGCTGCGCGATCTCGACAGCGTTCGCATCGGGTGGGAGCTGATCGACTTCACTCAGCACAGCTATTGGGGCGGCAAACGCGCCGTCATCATGCAGTTTTCCCGTGGCTGTCCACATCTGTGCACCTATTGCGGCCAGCGCGGATTCTGGACCCAGTGGCGCCACCGCGACCCCGTCATTTTTGCCGCCGAAATCGCCCGCCTTGTGCGCAACCATGGTATCGAACTCATTAACCTCGCCGATGAAAACCCCACCACATCCCCCCGCGCTTGGGAGGCGTTCCTGCGCGCCATGATCGCCGAGAATGTCCGCGTCACCATCATCGGCTCCACCCGCGCCGATGATATCGTGCGCGATGCCGCCATCCTGCCCCTGTATAAACAGGCCGGTTGCCTGCGCTTCCTCATGGGGCTGGAAGGCACGGATGAGGCGACGCTGACCACCATAAAGAAAGGCGGCTCCCGCGCCATGGACCAACGCGCCATCCGGTTGCTGCGCCAACACGGCATGATCGGCCTGTGCACCTTTGCCGTGGGTTTTGAGGAAGAAACCGATGCCGACTACGCCCGCCTGCTGCGCCATCTTTTGCGATATGACCCCGATCAGGTCATGTCGATCTTTGCCACCCCCCATCGCTGGACGCCGTTTCATCAGCAATCCGCCCACCGCCGCATTATCCGCACCGACCTGCGCATGTGGGATTACAAGCATCAGGTGCTCGAATGCCCCCGCGTGCCCGCGTGGCGCGTGTTCCTTTGGGTGAAACTGATCGAGGCCTGCCTGCAACTGCGCCCCCGCGCGCTCTGGCGCGTCTGGTGCCACCCGGACCCCGATATCCGCCATGCCATGCGCTGGTATACCCGGATGGGCCGTGGCGTCTGGCTGCGTGAATTTCGCGATTGGCTGACGCAACGCACAAGCCCCGGCCAGACCGTCGCTACGTTCTGGGGCACCGATCAACTGCCAGAAACCGCCCTCGCGCGCGGCGTCAGGCCTTCCACTCGCCCCTTGCCCGGATCGCCGTTGACGACGACCCATCCATCGCCAAATTCATGAAACACCACGCCGGAGGCTTTTGCAGCCCGATCCCCTCGCCCCGCTTGACCCTGTCCACCCGAAACGCCCGCGCCGCCACGCTCAGGCGTGCCTTCACCCCCCACCCCGGCCGCGCCAGAACCCCCACCGGCACCATCCGCAAGATATCGCGCCAGCGGTCCCACTTGTGAAACTGCACCAGATTATCCGCCCCCATCAGCCACACAAACCGCACCCCCGGATACATCGCCTGCAACCGCGCAATCGTATCCACCGTGTTGCGCGTCCCCAACGCCGCCTCCAACCCCGTCACCACCACTCTCGGGTCTTTCATCACCGTCTTCGCAAACGCCACCCTTACATCCAGCGCCGCCGGTTGCCGCGCCTTCAACGGGTTCCCCGGACTGACCAGCCACCACACCCGGTCCAACCCCATCCCATGCAGCGCCGCCTGCGTGATGTTCACATGACCAGCGTGTGCAGGGTCAAAC
>JANNBG010000142.1:0-3357 GCA_031385205.1 Rhodobacterales bacterium | reverse complement strand
GCTGGCAGCCCACGGGCCGGGGCGGTTTGCGGTGATGCGGTAGGAACCGGATGACGGGGTAGCGCGTTTAGGTTGCACAGGTCAGGGGGCTACCATGAACAAAGCAGAATTCGCCGCACTGGACGCGCGCATTGCGGCGCGGGTCGAACAGATGTGGGAGGCCGCAGGCAGCCCGCATGGGCCGCGTGACCGGTTTTTCGATGAGGCGCGGGCGTTGATCGGGATGGAGGAAAACCCGATGGCGGGCACGATTGACCCGGACGCAAAGCCTTTCGTGGCGGAGGCGTCGCTGATGCGTAATCTGGGCGAGTTTCCCAGTGTCAGCGACGCACAGGCCGAGGAACCATCGTTCCCCGACCCGGAAAACGAAAAGCCGTCAGGCGAGTAGGGCCTTGACCTTTGCCAACGTCGCCTCCGCCGTGATGCCGAATTCGGCATAAAGCCGGTCAATCGGGGCGGATGCGCCAAAGCTGTGCATGCCCACGAAATCCGCCTTCGCCTCACGTCCGCCCTGGCCCAGCAACCAGCGGTCCCAGCCCATACGCACGCCCGCCTCGATCGCCACGCGCACCGGCCCTGCGGGCAGGATGCGCTTGCGGTAGGCATCGTCCTGTGCGGCAAACAGCTCCATACAGGGCATAGAGACGACGCGGGTGCCGATGCCTGCGGCCTCCAGCATCTCGCGGGCCTTGAGCGCGATTTCAACCTCGGACCCGGTGGCCATCAGGATGGCTTGCCGTTTACCTGTTGCCTCGGCCAGCACATAGGCCCCCTTGGCCGTCAGGTTCTGCCCGCTATAGGTTTTGCGCACCGTCGGCAGGTTTTGGCGTGACAGGGCCAGCACGGCGGGCGTGGTTTTCGACATCAGCGCCAGTTCCCATGCCTCAGCCGTTTCGACCAGATCGGCGGGGCGGAAGACGTGGGTGTTGGGTGTGGCGCGCGAAATGGCCAGATGTTCGACCGGTTGGTGGGTGGGCCCGTCTTCGCCCAGACCTATCGAATCATGCGTCATCACAAACACCGTGGGCACCCGCATGAGTGCTGCCAGCCGCATGGCGGGGCGGGCATAATCGGTAAAGCACATGAACGTACCGCCATAGGGCCGCACGCCGCCATGCAGCACCATGCCGTTCATCGCCGATGCCATGCCATGTTCGCGGATGCCGAAATAGACGTAGCGGCCTTTGCGGTCTTCGGGGCTGAACACGCCCAGATCGGCGGTTTTGGTGTTGTTGGATCCGGTCAGATCAGCCGATCCGCCGATGGTTTCGGGCATGATCGGGTTGATGGCCTGCAAGACTTTCTCGGAGGCCGCACGGGTGGCGAGTTTGGGGGCATCTGTGCTGGCGGCTTTCTTGACCGCTTTGATCACATTGGCCAATTTCGCCGGTGCGTCACCCGCAAAGATACGCGCGAATTCGGCTTGCCGACCTGCGGGCAGGGCTTTCAGACGTGCATCCCATGCAGCATGCGCGGCTTTGCCTTGCTTGCCCACGGCTTCCCACCACGCTTTGATATCCTTGGGAATATCGAACAGGGCCGCTGTCCAGCCATAGGCGGCCTTGGTATCGGCCATCAGCGTCTTATCCGTTAATGCGCCATGGCCTTTGGATGTATCCTGCGCGGAAGAGCCCAAGGCGATGTGCGTTTTGCAGGCGATCATCGCGGGGTGCGGGCTGGCCTTGGCGGCTGTGATGGCGCGGTCGATATCAACCGGATCATGCCCATCGCAATCGAACACATCCCAACCGCTGGCGGCAAAGCGCGCCTTCTGGTCTGTCACGTCCGACAGGCTGACCTTGCCGTCAATCGTGATGCCATTGTTATCCCACAGCACAATCAGACGCGACAATTGCTGCTTGCCTGCAAGGGCCAGGGCTTCCTGCGACACACCCTCCATCAGGCACCCATCGCCCGCGATGACGTAAGTGTGGTGATCCTGCACGCGTGTACCCCAGCGCGCGCGGAGCGATTCCTCGGCCATGGCAAAACCCACAGCATTTGCAATGCCTTGGCCCAGTGGCCCGGTGGTGGTTTCAACGCCCGCCACATGGCCATATTCCGGGTGGCCTGCCGTAATGGCCCCCCATTGGCGGAAGTTGCGGACCTGATCCAGCGTCATGTCGGCGTAGCCCGTCAGATATAGCAGCGAATAGATCAGCATCGACCCATGGCCTGCGGACAGGATGAAACGGTCCCGATCCGGCCAGCGCGGGGCAGATGCATCAAACTTCAGATGTTTGGAAAACAACACCGTCGCCACATCGGCCATGCCCATCGGCATGCCCGAATGCCCGGAATTCGCAGCCGCCACGGCATCCAGCGTCAAAACGCGAATGGCGCAGGCGCGCATCCAATGGTCGGGGTGTTTGGCGCGAAGGGTTTGAATATCCACGGGCGTGATCCTGTGTTGGAAAATCGGTTGAATCGGGCTTAACGGTCACCAAGGCCAAGATCAAGACATGCACAGACTGGCCTGTGCAGTCCAGTGCGCCTTGACAGCTTTGTCCACTTTGCGCGACACTTCAAGAACCGGGGCCAAGTGCCGGGAATGTGGGTTGTTTGCGGAATTGCCAGGGGCAGGCAGAGAGGGCGGTTATGGACGACATCAAGGCCTATGAAACCCGGATCATGGCGGCGTTGAACCGCGTGGCCAAGGGGGTGGAGGCGATGGCCACCCCGGTTGCTGTTGCTGATGCAGGCGGCCTGCAACTGGCGCTGGATGCGGAATGCGCGAAATCGGCGCAGCTGGCAGACAAGCTGCGGACGATGCGCGACCGCGATGCAGTGCCAACACCGCCGACGCAGCTGGAAGCGCGGGTGGACAAGATGACACGTCAGCTGGATGTGCAGGGGTTGGAACTGCAACGCATGCGCAAGACGAACATCCAATTGCGCGAACAGCTGCGCATGATGCGCGAGGCTGTGGATGGCGTGGATGCTGGCCTCGTGAACAAGGCGATGCAGGCGGAACTGGATGCGTTGCGGGCAACGCGGGCGTCGGAGATTGCGGAAATGGATGAAATTCTGGCGGAACTGGCGCCGTTGATTGCGGAGGTGAAGTCGGATGCCTGATATTGATATCACAATCGGCGGGCGGACATTTCAGGTCTCGTGCCAGCCGGGCGAGGAACATTTCCTGCGGACGGCGGCGCAGATGATGGATGCGGAAGCGACGCCGTTGATCGCGCAAATGGGGCGGTTGCCGGAGGCGCGGATGCTGCTGATGGCTGGGCTGATGCTGGCGGATAAGACAGCAGCAGTGGAAGATGAGGCGCGGACCTTGCGGGCAAAGGTGGCGGAGCTGGAGGCGCGGCCCATGGCGACGCGCGATGTGGCGGTGATCCCGGCGCAGGT
>JANNBG010000096.1:0-5203 GCA_031385205.1 Rhodobacterales bacterium | reverse complement strand
ACACCAGCAGGATCACCAGGAAGTACATGATCTATACCGAACCGTTTGTGGTGACCGGCGGCGGCCCCGGTAATTCTACCACCATGCTGTCGATTGATCTGGTGAAAGAGGCGGTTGCAATGAACCTTGGCCCCGCCGCCGCGTTTTCGATCATGTACTTCCTGGTGATCCTGCTGGTGTCATGGGTGTTCTACACCGTGATGACCAACCTCGATAAGCGGGAGTCGTACTGATGCGCCTGAAATCCTCGGCTATCGTGATGACTGTCTACCTGCTGTTTCTTTTGATCCCGATCTACTGGCTTATCAACATGAGCCTGAAGACCAATATGGAAATCACATCGACCTTCACGCTGTATCCGCACAGCTTTACGTTCAGAAACTATGTGACGATCCTGACCGACCCCAGCTGGTACAATGGCTATATCAACTCCATCATCTACGTCACGATGAACGTCGCCATCTCGCTGACCGTGGCGTTGCCTGCGGCCTATGCGTTCAGCAGGTATAGCTTTATGGGAGACAAGCATCTGTTCTTCTGGCTGCTGACCAACCGCATGTCGCCGCCTGCGGTTTTTGCGTTGCCGTTCTTTCAGTTGTATTCATCGGTGGGCCTGTTCGACACGCACATCGCCATCGCGCTTGCGCATTGTTTGTTCAACGTGCCGTTGGCGGTGTGGATTCTGGAGGGGTTCATGCGGGGCGTACCGAAGGAAATCGACGAGACGGCCTATATCGACGGCTATTCGTTCGGGCGGTTCTTCGTGAAGATCTTCATGCCGCTGATTGCGTCGGGCATCGGGGTGACGGCGTTCTTCTGCTTTATGTTTTCATGGGTGGAACTGCTGTTGTCACGCACGCTGGCCACCGTGAACGCGAAATCCATTGCCGCCACGATGACACGGACGGTTTCTGCATCCGGCATGGACTGGGGCGTGCTGGCGGCGGCGGGCGTGTTGACCATCATCCCTGGCGCGTTGGTGGTGTACTTCGTGCGCAACTATATCGCCAAGGGCTTTGCCCTGGGGAGGGTGTGATGACGAAAACCAACTGGACCGCCATTATCGCCGGACTTGTCGCGTTTATGCTGACCGTCCTTGCCCTGCTTCTGCTTGCCTCGCGCACGGATGAAGGGCTGGATTTGACCGCGCCCTTGATCCCCGGCGGGTGGATGGCCTGGACGGGGGCCACGGCGCTGTTCTTTTGGGTCATCGCGGGGTTGTTGATGACGATGACGGTGCTGGCCATTCGTTACCCCGAAACGCCCCGTCTTGGCATCCTGCGCATAGAAACAACACGCGGGGATCGGTTGTTCATCTCGCTTTTGGGGTCGGCGTTCCTGTGTATCGCCTACCTTGCCGCCTTCGGTGCGCCCCTGTGGGGCGGGCTGATCTTTTGCCTGATCTATGCCGCAGCGGTGTTTCGCTGGGTGTGAAAGGGCATGTCTATCCGGGGCATCACCCCGGCAAACCGACGACTCATCATTCTGGGAGGAATACATATGAGATTGCGTCAGACGACCACGGCCATGGCGCTTGTGCTGATGGCGACCAATGCCCCCGCTTGGGCAGACATCGCGGCGGCGAAAGCCTTCCACGATGCCGAAATCGGCGAGCTGTCCACGTTGGACCGCGCAGGCCAGGAAGCGGAACTGCAATGGTTTATCGATGCGGCCAAGCCTTATGCAGGCATGGAAATCAAGGTGGTGTCCGAGACGATCGGAACACACGAATACGAATCCAAAGTGCTGGCCCCGGCGTTCGAGGCCATCACGGGGATCAAGGTCACGCATGACCTGATCGGTGAAGGCGACGTTGTTGAAAAGCTGCAAACGCAAATGCAGACAGGCGAGAATATCTATGACGCCTATATCAACGACTCTGACCTGATCGGCACGCACTGGCGGTATCAGCAGGCGCGCAACCTGACCGACTGGATGGCAGGCGAAGGTGCGGCTGTGACGAACCCGGGTCTGGATATTGCTGACTTTATCGGCACGTCCTTTACCACGGGGCCGGATGGCAAGCTGTACCAGCTGCCCGACCAGCAGTTCGCGAACCTGTACTGGTTCCGGTACGACTGGTTCAACGATCAGAAAACCAAGGATGATTTCAAGGCGGCCTATGGCTATGACCTTGGCGTTCCGGTCAACTGGTCGGCGTATGAGGATATCGCGGCCTTCTTTACCGGGCGGGATATGTCTTATGCGGGTGGTCCTGCCACGGGTGTCTTTGGCAACATGGACTATGGCAAGAAAGACCCGTCGCTTGGCTGGCGCTATACGGACGCGTGGATGTCCATGGCTGGCATGGGCGATGTGGGTGAGCCGAACGGCCTGCCAGTCGATGAATGGGGTATCCGCGTCAACGAAAAGTCCCAACCTGTCGGGTCTTGCGTTGCGCGTGGCGGGTCCACCAACGATGCGGCGGCAGTCTATGCTGTGACCAAGGCCATTGAATGGCTGCAAAAGTACTCGCCACCCGAAGCCCAGGGCATGACCTTTGGTGAAGCGGGCCCCGTGCCTGCACAAGGTGCGATTGCGCAGCAGATGTTCTGGTACACCGCGTTTACGGCAGCCTCTGTGGCACCGGGAACACCCGTGATGAACGACGACGGCACGCCCAAGTGGCGTATGGCGCCTTCGCCGCATGGCGTGTACTGGCAGAATGGCCAAAAGATCGGTTATCAGGACGCGGGGTCCTGGACGCTGATGCAATCCACCCCGGTGGACCGCGCACAAGCAGCCTGGCTCTATGCCCAGTTTGTGGTGTCAAAGACGGTTGACGTCAAGAAATCCGACGTCGGCCTGACCTTCATTCGTCAGTCCACCATCGATGCGCAGCACTTTACGGACCGCGCGCCGAAACTGGGTGGCCTGATCGAATTCTACCGCTCACCGGCCCGCGTACAATGGTCGCCCACGGGCACCAACGTACCGGACTATCCAAAGCTGGCACAACTGTGGTGGCAGAACATCGGCGATGCCATGTCGGGTGCAAAAACCCCACAGGAAGCGCTGGATAGCCTGTGCGCGGAACAGGAAAAAGTCATGATCCGTCTGGAGAAATCGGGCGTTCAGGGCGATATCGGCCCGCTGATGAACGAAGAGCAGGATCCGCAAGTGTGGATCGATGCACCGGGTGCACCAGTGGCAAAGCTGGAGAACGAAAAGCCGCAGGGCGAGACGGTCTCGTATGACGAGCTGATCAAATCCTGGCAGTAAGATGACGACGGGCGGGGCAAAGATCAGCCCCGCCCGTTTTCTGTTTGCCTAAATACGCATGCCCGGCTTTGACGTGGGAGCCTCCGGCGGGCGTATTTTGACAAACAGAAAGCGAAAACATGACCCATATCCTTGCCATCGACCAAGGTACCACATCATCGCGCGCGATCATCTTTGATGCGCAGTTGCGGGTGGTGGCGACAGCGCAAGAGGAATTCCCGCAGCATTACCCGCAATCGGGCTGGGTGGAACATGACCCGTCAGACCTGTGGTCAACGGTGGCAGGCACAGCGCGGGCGGTGATCGAAAAGGCGGGTCTGACGGCGGCGGATGTGGCGTGTATCGGCATCACCAATCAGCGCGAGACGACGCTGCTGTGGGACCGTGCAACGGGGGTGCCGTTGCATAACGCGATTGTGTGGCAGGACCGGCGGACGGCGGGGATTTGTGAGTCTTTGGCAGATCATGCAGCGATGATAACGCATCGTACGGGCTTGTTGCTGGACCCGTATTTCAGCGGGACCAAGCTGAAATGGCTGCTGGACCATATTCCGGGTGCGCGGGCGCGGGCGGCGAAAGGGGAATTGGCGTTTGGCACTGTGGACACGTTCCTGATCTGGAAACTGACGGGGGGCCGGGTGCATGCGACGGATGCGACGAACGCGGCGCGGACGATGCTGTACAACATTCGGGACGGGCATTGGGACGTCGAGATTTGCGGGTTGCTGGACATTCCGTTGCAACTGCTGCCGGAGGTGCGCGATTGCGCGGCGGATTTCGGGGTGACGCGGGCGGATTTGTTCGGGCGCGAGATTCCGATTACGGGCGTGGCGGGCGATCAGCAGGCGGCAACGGTGGGGCAGGCGTGCTTTGCGCCGGGGATGATGAAGTCGACCTATGGCACAGGGTGCTTTGCGCTGTTGAACACGGGTGACCAGATGGTGGCCAGCCGCAACCGGCTGTTGACGACGATTGCCTATCAGTTGGGGGGCAAGCCGACCTATGCCTTGGAAGGGTCAATCTTCATCGCAGGGGCGGTGGTGCAATGGCTGCGCGATGGGTTGAAGATCATCCGCGAGGCGAAGGAAACGCAGCCGTTGGCGATGGCTGCTGATACGTCACAGGACGTAGTGCTGGTGCCGGCGTTTACGGGGCTGGGGGCGCCCTATTGGCGGCCGGATTGCCGGGGGGCAATTTACGGGCTGACGCGGAATTCGGGGCCGGCGGAACTGGCACGGGCGGCACTGGAAAGCGTGGGGTACCAGACGCGGGATTTGCTGGAGGCGATGCGGGCGGATTGGGGGGCGGCTGCGGACGGCGTGTTGCGGGTGGACGGCGGGATGGTGGCAAGCGATTGGACGATGCAGTTTCTGTCGGACATTATCGGGGCGCCGGTGGACCGGCCTGTGGTGACGGAAACGACAGCCTTGGGGGCGGCGTTTCTGGCGGGCATGCAGGCGGGGATTTGCGGCGGGCCGGAGGCGTTTGCCAAGGACTGGGCTTTGCAGCGGCGGTTTGAGCCTGCGATGGATCAGGCGACGCGGGATACGAAATACGCGCGCTGGGGGCGGGCGGTGCAGGCGACGATGGCGGTATGATTTTCAGCATCGTGATGCCGGGGCGCGTGCTGTTCGGGCGCGGGGAAAGCGCCAAGGCAGCTGCATTGGCGCGCGCCTTCGGGGCGCGGGGTATGGTTGTTCATGGGTCGCGCGGCTGTGCGTTGCCGGGGTTGGGGGATGCGCTGCGCATTACCTGCGCGGGTGAGCCGACGCTGGAAATGCTGAATGCTGCGCTTTTCACTGCGCGCGATTACAGGCCGGATTGGGTGCTGGCCGTTGGGGGCGGATCGGTGCTGGATATGGGTAAGGCGCTGGCGGGGCTGATCCCGCAGGCGACAGGGGCCATGGACCATCTGGAAGGCGTGGGGCCTGCCTTGCCACTGGCCGTGGCGCCTTTGCCATTCATCGCGGTGCCGACAACG
>JANNBG010000057.1:0-2744 GCA_031385205.1 Rhodobacterales bacterium | reverse complement strand
CATCGGCACGAGGGTGTTCATATAGTGGTCTACGGGATCGCGCATTTTTCCAAACCTGCCTGATTGCTTTTGAAACGTTTATCGACGGATGCTTTCCAGAGTCTTAGTGGCGAGAGCCGGGGGCTGCAAGGGCAGGTGTTTTCACACCTTCGTTCCGGCCATGATGCGCGCCAGAAGCGAGCCCGGCGCGGGTTCGGGCAGCGCAATCGCCATCCGGCTCAGGTCACGCGCCTCCTCTGCCGCCAGCCCAAGGCCCGCCAGCAGCATCTCGGCTGCCTCTTCGGCAAAGCCGGCGGGCACCGGTCCCGTGGTCATCCGGTACATCGCCCCCACGCTGATGCCACCTATCAGCGTCAGGCAAAGGTCGCGGTCACGCCGGCGAAACCGGCCGCTCGCCAGCCCCTCGTCGATATTGGGCGCGACAATCCGGAAGAAGGCATGCGACGGGTCCGACACCGGCCACCCCGCGCGCGCCATGAACCCGCCAAGCCGCGGGCAGGCCGCGACAAGGCCAAGAATAGCGCGCAGCCCCAGTGCGGCCCTCAGGGCCGGGTCATGGTGGTGGCGCGTCAGACCGTTGACCGTGATGATCATGTCATCGGCAAGCCGCAGCGCCAGATCGCGCACCAGATCGGCGGGGCTGGCATAATATTTGTAGAACGTGCCGCGCGACACATCGGCCGCCCGCGCGATGTCGTCGATCACCGCCCCCTCCGTCCCTCGCTCCGCCATCAGCCGCAGGGCCGCCTGCAACAGATGCTCGCGCATCCGCCCGCGCCGCTCTGCCGCCACCCGCACCCGATGATCCGCCTCGTTCATTCGCTCTCCCATATTGACAGTAATGTCATTATGACACTATCGTCATTATGACATGCGCGTCCCCCGAATCCAACCCCGAAGGAGCCATTCATGCCAAACCGCCTGCTTTGGGCCCTGCTGGCCTTTTTCGCCGCCTTCAACGCCGGCAAACCCCTTGTCACCGAAACGCCACTGGCCGCCCTGATCCCGCTCATTTCGATTGCCGTTCCGGTGATCTTCGTTCTTGTCCATGGTCCGCGCCAGATGGGCTGGGCGCGGCTGGGCCTGTTCTTCGCGCTGACCTGCGTGATCAGCTGGAGCTACGAATCCCTGTCCATCGCCACCGGCTTCCCCTTCGGCAACTATCACTACACCGACAGTCTGGGTCCGAAACTGGGAACCGTGCCCTTGCTGATCATGCCCGCCTATTTCGGGGTCTGCTACATCTCGTGGCTTATCGCGGGCCAACTCGCCGACCACAACCACCCTGCCCCGCAGCCGACCCTGACCCTCGCCATCATCGCCTCTTTCGTCATGGTGATGTGGGATCTCTCGATGGACCCGGCCCGCGCCACGGTCCATCAGGCCTGGATCTGGCATGACGGCGGCGCCTATTTCGGCGTGCCCTTCGTGAATTTCGCGGGCTGGTTCCTGTGCGTCTTCACGATCTTCATTGCAAATGGTCTGTTGGCCCCGCGACTGATTGCCAGCACCCCGGTCACTGCCGCCAGCGGCGATGCCCTGCCGCTTGGCCTTTATGCCAGCCTTTTTGCCGAATTCCTGTCCTTTGTGGTCTGGCCGCACGACGGCACGGTGACCGATGCCGCAGGGACAGTCTGGGCCCTGCGGGACATCTATCAATCCCTTGGCCTTGTCGCGATGTTCACCATGGGCTTCGTCATCGTGCTGGGCCTGCTCAAGCTGACCCGACACCGCCCTGCCTGACCGCTAAAGCGTGTCTGGTTTTGATGGAAAAATGATCATCGGAAAACGCGTTAGAGCCTTGGCGAGAGGCAGCGGTTTTTCGATTCCGTACAAACCAGACAGGCTCTAATCGGCAAAGACCCGGCGCGCGAGCATGACCCGCGCGCCCGCCGTCACCAGACACAGGGTGCCAAATCCCCATGACAGGGGGGCCGCCAGACCGGGCCACAGGCAAAGGGCAGCAAAGAACAGGATGGTCTCCGACCCCTCCAGCACACCCGAGGTGAAATAAAGCGACTTCTCGCCCCGGCTGGCCGTCGTCATCCCGCGCTTTTCGGCCAGCACCGCATAGCCCAGAAAGCTTGAGCCATTCACATAGAAACTCAGCAGCAAAAAGCTGGCGGACAGGGCGTTCTGGCCCGGATCGCGCAGGGCAAAGGCGAAAGGCACGGCGCCGTAGAACAGGAAATCGGCCACGATATCCAGATAACCGCCAAGATCGGTCTTTCGGGTCGCCCGCGCAATCGCTCCGTCCAGCCCGTCCGCAACCCGCCCGGCCAGCAGCGGTACCAGCGCCAGCCAGCCCGGCCAGCCCAGCGCAATCACCGCCGCCGCCCCGAGACTCAGCGCCAGCCCCACGGCGGTCATGCCGTCCGCCGTCCAGCCCCGCGCCGCAAGCCCCTTCCCCCAGCGGTTCACCACCGGGTCGATCAGCGTGCGCATCATTCCGTCCAGCATGTCAGGTGTCCTTGACTTGGGGACCCGGTCAGCCAAGCAATGGTAATAGCCTTGGGGTCAGGAGCATCCTTATGACGCGCACGCACCTTAGCCAATTCCCTTTCGCGCTTGCCCTTGGACTGACACTGGCCTCCTGCGTCGCGGTCACGGTCCAGCGCACGACGACCGTGGCCGGGATCGGCCGCCCCGTCCGCCCCTGGCCCGCCTCGGCCACCTGCCCCGCGCCCGCCCGCAGTGCCGCCGACGCGCGTCGCGTGGTGGTTCTCATGAATGCCGAGCGCGCC
>JANNBG010000053.1:0-3304 GCA_031385205.1 Rhodobacterales bacterium | reverse complement strand
TTCAACTATGCGCCCCTGATTGCAGGCGATGGGGTGCGGCATTCGCATGCGCTGCTGGGGATATTCGCGGCGATTGCACCGGCGGCATCACAGGCGCTGGAGGCGCTGGCGATGGGGGACCGGGCGACGTATGAGGCGCTGCTGGCCCCGACGGTGCCGTTGAGCCGTGAGATATTCAGGGCCCCCACGCGGTTTTACAAGGCGGGGATTGCGTTTTTGGCGTGGTTGAATGGGTATCAGACGCATTTCATCATGCCAGCGGGGTTTCAATCATCCCGTGATATCACGCATTATGGCCGTGTGTTCCGTCTGGCCGATCAGGCCGGGCTGCTGGCACAGCCGGACCTTGCCACGCAGCGGATGACCACGCTGCTGGCGCTGCATGGCATCACATAAGGCACCGGCATGAACCGCAGGCCGACCATCATCGATGTGGCCAGTGTGGCGGGGGTGTCGAAATCGACAGTCAGTCTGGTGTTGCAGGACAGCCCGCTGGTCAAGGCGGAAACGCGGGAAGTGGTGCAAAAGGCGATGCTGGATATCGGCTATGTCTATAACCGGGCGGCGGCGCAGATGCGGTCGTCGAATACGGGTTTGATCGGGCTGGTCATCAACGATCTGCGCAACCCGTTTTTCACGGAATTTGCGACATCTTTGCAGATGGCGCTGTCGGCGCGGGGCTATGCGACGGTGGTGGCGAATACGGATGAAGACCCGGCGTTGCAGGCTCAGGTGGTGGGGGCGATGATTGAACATGGGGTGTCGGCGCTGGTGATCTCGCCGTGTTATGGCGATGAGGAGGCGACGTTCGGGCGGCTGGCGCGGGCGGGGATACCCACGATGCAGGTGCTGCGGCAAGTGGAGGGGCGGACGGACCTGTTTCCGTTTGCAGCGCCGGATTACCCGGTGGGCAGCAGGCTGGCTGCGGATCATCTGCTGGCATCGGGGGCGCGGCAGGTGGCGTTTGTGGGCGGCGTGGCGGGCAGTGGCGTGGCGCAGGAACGCATGTCGGGCTATCTGGCGGCGATGGCGGCGGTGGGGCAGGTGCCGCTGGTGATACCGGGGCGGGCGAGCCGGGCCTTTGGGCGCGAGGCCGCAGGGGTGATTGCGCGGGATCATCGGGGCGTGGATGCGGCGATTTGTTTCAATGATCTGGTGGCGCTGGGGTTGTTGGCCGGGTTTGCGGAACGGGGGCGCGTCGTGGGGCCGGGGCTGCGGGTGGTGGGGTTTGACGATATCGAGGATTGCGCGCAGGTGTACCCGGCGCTGTCATCGGTGCGCTGCAACATTGCGGGGTTTGGTGATGGGGTCGCGGCGACGCTGTTGAACTGGCTGGAGGAGGGGGTGCATCCGGTGGCAGAGCTGCGCACGGGGGTAGAACTGGTGATACGGGCGTCGAGCGCATGAATGATCCGCAGGGCTTTTTGCGCGGGCTGTTCGACCGGGCTGTAGAAGTGGCTGATCCGATGCGGTCATTGGCGGCGCATTTGCCGGAACGCCCTGCGGGCCGGGTGGTGGTGATCGGTGCGGGCAAGGCGAGTGCGCGGATGGCGGAGGCGGTGGAGGCTGTCTGGGGTGCGTGCGAGGGGCTGGTGATTACGCGCTATGGCTATGGGCGGGTGTGCCGGAGCATCGAGATTGTGGAGGCGGCGCATCCGGTACCGGATGCGGCGGGGATGGCGGCGACGGCGCGCATGCTGGCATTGGTGCAGGGATTGGGGGACGGGGATTTTGTGCTGGCGCTGATATCGGGGGGGGCGTCGGCGTTGTTGGTGGCCCCGTGCGATGGGGTGAGCCTTGCGGAAAAGCAGGCGGTGAATGCGGGGTTGCTGGCATCGGGGGCACCGATTGGGGCGATGAATGTGGTGCGCAAGCATTTAAGCCGGGTCAAGGGCGGGCAGTTGGCGGCGGCGGCGTATCCGGCGCGGATGCTTTGCCTGATGATATCGGATGTGCCGGGGGATGATCCTGCGATGATCGGGTCGGGGCCGACGGTGGGGGATGCATCGACGTCGGCGGATGCGGTGGCGGTTTTGGCGCGGTGGGGGATTGCTGTGCCAGCCTCGGTGCGGGCGGCATTGGGGCGGGCGTCAGGGGTGATTGCGCCGGGGGATGTGCGGTTGTCGCGGGTGGAAAACCGGATTTATGCAGCACCTGCGCAGTCCTTGGCGGCGGCGGGGGACATGGCGGTTGCGGCTGGGTGTGAGGTGCGGATGCTGGGGGACGCGCTGGAGGGTGAGGCGCGGGATGTGGCGGGGGTTCAGGCGGCGCAGGCATTGGCAATCAGGGCCGGGATGCGCGCGGGCGATGCGCCGGTTCTGTTGTTATCGGGGGGTGAGTTGACGGTGACGCGGCGCGGCGATGGCATTGGCGGGCCGAACGCGGAGTTTTGTCTGGCGCTGGCGATTGCGTTGGAGGGGGCGGCGGGCATTCATGCCATTGCCTGCGATACCGACGGGGTCGATGGCGCGGCCGAGGTGGCAGGTGCGGTGGTGGGGCCGCAGGCGTTGGTGAAGGCGCGGGCCTGCGGCGTGGATGCAGCAGCGGCGCTGGCTTCGAATGATGCGCACAGCTTTTTTGCGGCGATTGGCGATCAGGTGGTGACAGGGCCGACGCTGACCAATGTGAATGACTTTCGGGCGATTTTGATTTTGGCGGCGCAGGACGGCTAACGGGGCTTAGGCCTTGCGCGATACATGCAGGGCTGCGGCGTGCGATGCGGCGCGGGCGGCGGTGGGCAGGGCTGCGCCTTGCACCAGTTGGGCTGCGAGTGTGCCTATGAAGGCATCGCCTGCGCCATGGCTGCTGATGACAGTGACGATTTCGGCGGGCAGGGTCAGCGTGGTAGCATCCGCGCCGAACGCGGCAAGGCCGAGTGCGCCTGCAGTGACGATGACGCAGTCGAACTGCGTGGCGAGCTGTTGGGCGGCTTGTGCAGCAGTGGCAAGGCAACTGATAGGGGCGGTGCCCATCATTTGCGCCTCCACCGCGTTGACCACCAGAATGTCGATCAGGGGGATCAAGGCAGCAGGAAGGGTGCGGGCAGGGGCGGCGTTCAAGAGGGTGCGAATGCCGCGGGCGCGGGCGTGGGTGGCGGCGGCGAGGTTGAGGGTATCTGTGACTTCGTTTTGCAGGATCAGCAGGCCGACGTCGTGCCATAGGGGTTCATCCGCCAAGCCTGCCGGATCAATTGAAAGATTGGCCCCTGAAACGATGGTGGCGGCATAGTCGCCTGCCGTGTCCATGATGGCGACGCTCATCCCCGATGGGGTGGGCAAGGTGCTGACAAAGGCGTCATCCACCC
>JANNBG010000024.1:0-20649 GCA_031385205.1 Rhodobacterales bacterium | reverse complement strand
GTGGCATCATCAATGCCCTTTTTGACCTTGGCAAAGAACGGGTCATCCGCCTTGCCGCCAACCACAGCGATGCTGACGCCTTCGGCCAGTGCCGCCGTAGCGCCAAAAGCCAGAACCGTGGCCATAAGCACGGTTTTCACGTTCAGTTTGGGGAATGTTATTGTCCCGTCTCCTCCGAGTTGCCGCCATTTCAGGCGGATTTTGGTGGTTTGGGCGCTGCGAAACTCCTCCTCCCGCAGCGCCTTTAATGTGCGGGCTTCAAATGCCCGTGTTCGCTTTGGCATTAGCCTTTTCACGGGTGCGTTTGTACCGAGCATCCATTCGGGCCTCGCCGTCTGCCGTTCCATCATGCCAGGTACCAAACCACTGATCAAAAGGAACCGTTCCGTCGGAATAGTTCACCTCAAAATACTTGTGGTGCAGGTAGTGGGAAAAGGCATGGGTGCCGATCGCGGCGTCACCCGCTTCGATCTTGTCGAACCCGATATGGCCCACAACTGCGCCAGTTCCGGTGACTTGCAGGTGATAGAGCATCAGCAAGGGATGCGACGGCAATACCAGATGGATCAGGATATCAGACCAATAGAGCAGATGCTCCACCGGGTGCATCGACAGGCTGGACCAAGGCGATGGGTTGATCGAATTGTGGTGAACGGAATGCACCCATTTATACAAAAATGGCGTGTGGATCAGACGGTGGATGCAGTAGAAATGTGCCTCGTGAAACGCCGGGATCAGCAGGCCCACGGCGATCAGCGCGACGGGATGGTCTGCAAACATCGCCCACGGCCCCCAGCCATGCGCCCACGCATACAGCATGCCCACCTCATACGCCGTCCAGATCGGAACACCCGTGCCAAAGGTGCGGATGATGTTGTCGATGTTCTGACTTTTGAACATGAACACGTCAGACGGCTTATCCGCCGGAAATGCCCCGTTGAACTTGAACCGGTTGCCCTGCTTGCGCAGAACATATAACCGCAACTCCATCGCACCATAGAGCGCAAACACCAGCACCGCATTGCGCAGCAAGATGAAAGTGACCCATGGCCAGGCCAGCGTTTGCAGCGTGTCCTTGGAAGGCGTCAGGTAAAACCACATCACCGCGCCAAGCACGAAAAACACCGCGTTCCACGGCAAAAAGTAATGCGGCAACCAAGCCAGAAACTGCAACGGGCGTGGTGGCCAGACGAATACGGGTGCGGGTTCCAGCGCCGCTGTGGGCGCAAAGTCGCCCCGCTTGTTCCTTGTGCCGAATTGCTGATCGTCCATCGTCGTCCCCCAAAGGCTGCACACGATAGCGCGCCTTCATGCTGGAATTTTCATACCGCTGATGGAATGGCTGGTATATTCATTTCATATTCAGTGACGCATTTCCCCCCAAATCACGCAAATGATGCGGCTGCAGAAATGAGAGAATCTGTCATGCGGCCCGCACCATCAATCGATAGGCATCGCACTGGCTGCCAACCAATGCGCCATCGACAGACGTAACGCGCTGGCCTGTTCGGGCCGAAATCCGCGCGGGTCGGCACCGAAAATGCCGTGCAGACTGTGGGCTGGATCATGCCGCTGCGCACCATAAGGGTCTTCGCCCACCTCACCGGGCTTTGCCGCTGGCAACATCGCCATATCCACGGTTTCAGGGTGAAACGCAGCCAGCAATGTCGTCTCAAACAGCCCCGCGTGGTCAGGCGCAAAGGGCGCGCCTGTATGACCATTCACACCCCGCGCAATCGCCTGCATCGGCCCACCGACTGCATTCCACGCATCCGCAATCTGGGCGATCATCGCCAGTTGTGCGTCCGCAAAATGCCCGGTGAACAGCACCACTTGCCGCACGCCAAACGCCGCCAAACGCTGCAAGGACAACTGCAGTATCGCCATAATTTCATCCGCCCCCGGCATCATCAGCGTCCAGGGATACGCCCCATGCCCGCCACCCGTGCCCCACCACAGCGGTGGGTAAACCAGACCACCGGCAATGTCCGCCGCATCCAGACACAATGCGTGGGCCGTCAACCCATCCAACCCCACCGGCAAATGCTGGCTGTGATATTCGATGGTGCCCAGCGGTATCCAGACACGCGGGCACGCTGCCATCGCCTCGGCAATCTGCCCCGGACGCAGCAGTTCCAACTGGCGCATCACCCACCCCCTATTGGTAAAAGTTGCGCGGCCAGACATGCGCCGCAAGCGCTGCTTTCAGATCATCCGGAAACGTCGCCCCATCACTATAGGCCACGTTCATATCCACCTGATCCGCGTTCAGCATGCCCGGAATCACACAAGACAGTTCCGCACAAGACAGCACATAGCGCATCGCCGCCTCGGCCAATGTCGCATAATACGGCGCACACAACACCTTTAACGCCCGCACCCGGCGCAAGGTTTCCGCAAAACGGTCACCACGAAACAATTCCGCAGGCACAGACCCCGCCGGAAAACTGGCATAGGTATCCGCGTCCCAATGCCCCACCAAAGACCCGGAATCCAGCGGCACCCGCGCAATAAACCCCTGCGTGCCCGCGCCCGCCCGAAACAAATCCCCCGCCGGGCGCTGTTCAAACAGGTTCAACACCACCTGCTGGCTGGCCACCAGCCCCAGCCGTGCCAGACCTACCCCGTCCTGCGGGCGGTAATCGCGGATCGATACGCCAATCTGGTCGATCTTCCCCTCAATGCGCAGCGCATTCAGCGTCTCCAACCAGTCCAGTTCAAACAGGCCAGCCGTCATCCACGAATGCAGCTGGAACAGGTCAATCCGGTCTATCTGCAAGCGTTTCAACGCGTTATCCACCATCTTTCGCAGATACCACGCCGGATACCGCCCCCGCATTTGCGGCGCCTCATCATCCGGTGCCGGCCATTCCACCGGCTGCGCCTTGGTTGCCACATAAATCTTGTGGCCAATCCAGCTCTTCAGCGCCTGCCCGATCACCGTTTCCGAATGCCCGTTGCCATAGATGTAGGCCGTATCAACAAGGTTCACCCCGCGCGCAAAGGCATGGTGCAGCGTGCGGATTGATGCCGCATCATCCACAGCCCCCCAATCCCCACCCAATTGCCAGGCCCCAAAGGCAATCTCGCTGACCTGCCAACCCGTGCGCCCAAAGTTCCGATAAATCATTGTCTGCCCTGCCTAAATGTTTTCCGCCGTATAAATATCAAAGCCGATCAACCGCTGCCCTGGTGGAAGGCCCCCTGCCGCATCGCACATCGCATCAATCGCCTCGTGCATCATGCGCGCCGTTGGGTGCGCGATCACCATCGTTAACACGCCATCCATCAGGCCCACCCGCGTCGGCTCCATCAACTCATGTCCCACTGTCACCAGCTTGCGCCCCGATGCGGCGATTGCCTCCATCGCCCCCGTGATCCCGCCACCTGAAAGATACAGGCCCACCAGGTCCGGCGCGCGGGCCAGCAGATCTTCGGTCACATCACGCGCCACGCGGCGGTCTTCAAACGTCGAAATCGGCTCCAGCAGGCTGAAATCAGCGCCGTGTTCCCGGAAATAGCTGCGAAACCCGCTTTCGTTCAATTCCTGACAGCGGTATCGGTGATGCCCCACCAAAATACCCACCCGCCCCGGCACCTTGCACAGATTGGCAATCGCCCAAGCCGCCGTCCGCCCGACTTTCCAGTTGTCCAACCCCACATAGCCCGTGCCACAGGCCGCTGTCAGGCTTGAAATCAACCCGAATACCGGCACATTCTGCAAGGCCAGCGCCTCTATCGCCTGCGTGATCCGTGGGTGTTCCGCCGAAATCGCCGCCAGCGCATCGACGCGGCCGCCCATTTCCAGCATCCGTGCCGCCACCGCCTCGGGCGTCAGGTCATCCATATGTTCGACAAACAGCTGTACACCGGGCCGCGCCGCCTGATGCAGCGCTATGGCGAGCGCGCGGTAATAGGGGCGGTTGGATTGCTGCAACAGGAACCCCAGCCGAATGACCGGCCGCCCCACCCCCAGACGTTCCCGCAAGGCTGGTGTTGCGTAAAACCCAATCGCCACCGCCGCCGCCAGCACCTTGTCACCCGTTGCTTTGCGCACCGGATGCCGCCCGTTCAGAATGCGGTCGATGGTCGAGATGGAAACCCCCGATACGTCCGCCAGATCAGCAATGGTAGACCGCCGCGCCATATATCCCCCTGACCGAATCTTTCATGCGTCCGCAACTCGGTATGCAAGATTTGACGTGAAATACGTCACTCCTATGAAATGAACGTGCCACAGCCTTTGTCAATGGAATATCTGTGCCACACATCTTGGGGGCATCAGCGTGACCATCAGAATTGCCATTATCGGCGCAGGCCTTATGGGGGCCGATCATGCCCGCATCATCGCCCAGGATTTACCGGGGGCCGCGGTGCAGGTGGTGTGCGATGCATCACCAGCCCGCGCCAAAGCCGTGGCGGATGAAACCGGGGCCGCAGGCATCACAACAGACCCCATCGCCACCATCACGCGCGCCGATGTTGATGCCGTCATCATCGCCAGCCCTGATGCCACGCATGCCCCCCTTGTGCTGGCCTGCATTGCCGCGCGCAAACCTGTGTTGTGCGAAAAGCCGCTGTCGCAATCGTCATCCGAATGCCTTGCCGTGATGGAGGCCGAAATCGCCACGGGCCGCACATGGGTGCAGTTGGGCTTCATGCGCCGCTTTGACCAATCCTATACCGAAATGAAGGCCGCCCTTGCCGATGGATCACTGGGCCGCGCGCTCATGATGCACAATTTTCATCGCAACGTGGCCACACCTGCCGCGAATTTTACCGGGGCCATGGCCATCACCAATTCGGCCCCACATGAATTTGATGTGGCCCGCTTTGTACTGGATACCGATTACACTGCGATTTCTGCGTTTCAACCCAAACGCTCCGATGCCTTGGTCGCCCCGGTGTTCATGGTGCTGGAAACAACCGACGGCCAGATTGTGAATATCGAGATCAACAATAACGCCGCCTATGGCTATGACGTACGCGGTGAACTGGTTGGCGAACAAGGCAGCGTTTCCCTGCAATCGCCCAGCTATCTGCGGCGTGACGCAGCCCTTACCCAAACAGAACTCTATGCCACGGATTGGCGCCCCCGCTATGCCGCCGCCTATATCCGCCAGAACCGCGCCTTTTTGCACTTCGTGCAATCCGGCACCCCATCACCCATCGCATCGAACGCATGGGATGGCACCTGTGCCGCCCTTGTCGCCGAGGCAGGCGTGCGCGCCTTAGGCGAGGGGCGCAAAATACCTGTGCAGAACGTCACCAAACCCGCATTCTACGCAAAGGGCACGCCATGAAACTGGGTTTCGTTTCCGACAGCCTTGGGGGCCGCAGTTTCACCAAAATGCTCGACGCTGCCGTCGTCCTTGGCGTGCAAGGGGTCGAGGTGAACACCGGCGGTTGGTCCGCCGCCCCGCATTTCGACATGGCCGACATGCAACACGCCAGCAATCAAAAGGCCTTTCGAAAGGCCTTTACCGACCGCAACCTGCAGATCATCGCCCTGAACGCCAATGGCAACCCTTTGCACCCCACTGACCCGCGCGGGTCTGCCTGCCTGAAAGACACCCTCCGCATCGCGGGGGCCATGGGCATCACCACCGTTTGCACCATGTCGGGCCTGCCTGCCGGGGCCGCAGGCGATAGCATGCCCAACTGGGTCACAAAT
Source organism: Rhodobacterales bacterium (assembly GCA_031385205.1). Classification (GTDB taxonomy): domain Bacteria; phylum Pseudomonadota; class Alphaproteobacteria; order Rhodobacterales; family Rhodobacteraceae; genus JAAFHS01. The sequence continues at coordinate 14,975 of JANNBG010000024.1, read as the reverse complement.
GCTTGGCCACCTGAGACGCAACGGATGCTTGCCTATCAATGGGATGTGGCCCTTGCCTATTGGCATGACATGGCCGTATTTGCAAAGGGCCAAGGCATCCAGAAAATCGCCCTTGAACTGCATGCCAACCAGCTGGTGTTCAACGTGCCCGGCCTGTTGCACCTGCGCGATGCCATTGGCCCCACCATCGGTGCCAACCTTGACCCCAGCCACCTGTTCTGGATGGGCGCAGACCCCCTTGCCGCTGCAACCGCGCTTGGCCCCGCCATCTATCACGTCCATGCCAAGGACACTTTTCTGAACACGCCCGTGCAGGCAACCCGCAGTTTGCTTGAAACCGGCAGCCTGACCGACATCCCCAATCGCGCCTGGTCTTACATCACCCTTGGCTTTGGCCATGATGACGCATGGTGGCGCGCCTTTTGCTACCATTTGCTTATGGCAGGCTATGATGGCTGGCTGTCGATCGAACATGAAGACGTCCTGCTGAACGCCTATGAAGGTTTGCAGAAATCGGTGGATTTGCTGCTGCGCATCATGCCATCGCAGCCCGCAGATTTCAAATTGCAGAACATTTAGGCCAACATCACCAATACCTTTTCCATTGGATTTTCATTGCTAAGATCGATTCAATCTGCAACGCTAAACCATCGGGTTAGTCAGTGAGTAAGTTTTAACACAGCCTAAAGTTGCACCCCATGGTAAAACAATGCGTTACACAGTCGACAGATTCGCGGCTGCCTTTATCGTCATGACGTTCTCGACAGGCATTGCTATGGCGCAAGACAAGATCGACGGCACATTTCTAGGCCCCGGCGTCGAATGTCCGCAGTTCCTCATGACCACGGGCGAACAGATCAGCCTGCGCGGCGATGGGCTTGACCGCATGACCATCGGGGCGCTGTTCCAGATGACCGGTCAGTTTCTGCGTGTGTCACCCTGCATGCAGGGTCGCGCGTTCCAAATCACCCACCTGACTGCCGCAAGCAATTTGAACGACAACTGATCCCATCATTGAAAGGGCCCCCATTATGACCACCCCAACCGATCCGCTCTATGCCACCCAGTGGCACCTTGGCATGCTGGGCAACATCGAGGCCATCTGGAACGAATACACCGGCGCGGGCGTGCATGTCGGCGTTTATGATGAAGGGGTTGATTACAACCACGAAGACTTGGCTGCGAACTATGACGCATCCCTGCATGTCAGGGACACGCTGAATGCTGCAGTGGACCCTTTCCCCGTGACGGGCCTGAATGGCCACGGCACGGCCTGCGCCGGCATCATCGGGGCCGCCAACAATGGCATCGGCGGCGTCGGCGTTGCCTGGGGTGTCACGCTGACCGGGGTGAATATCGACTTTGCTGGCACCGGCGTGTATGGTTCGGTCAACGGCCCCCTTGCAGGCTTCCTTGATGTCGTCGGGCAGGCGGCGGCCAATTTTCATATCTCATCCAACAGCTGGGGGTCGTTCCCCGGCTACTATGCGTTTAATGGCATCCTTGGCGGCGGATTTGGCACACAAACCGCCGCTGCCTATAGCACACTTTCCGCCACTGGGCGCGGCGGGCTGGGCACCATCATCGTGCAGGCTGCGGGCAATGATAATGACGATGCCGGTGGCGATGGCGTCAATTCCACACGCTTCACCATTACTGTCGCCGCAACCGAACAAACCGGCATTGCTGCTGAATATTCGCAGTTCGGTGCGTGCATCCTTGTCACCGCCCCTGCCGCCGCCGTCACAACAGATATGACGGGCGCTGCTGGGTATGACCCCGGCAATTACACGACCACGTTTAATGGCACATCAGCGGCAACGCCGGTCGTGTCCGGCGTGATCGCTCTGATGCTCGAGGCCAATCCGGGCCTTGGCTGGCGCGATGTGCAGAACATCCTCGCCGCCTCTGCGACGTTGACGGGCAGTGCCTTTAACGCGGTCAGCGCCACGGTGACCGAAGAAGGCTTGTGGTTCGCCAATGCCGGCAACACCTGGAATGGCGGCGGCAATCACCTGCACACCAACTATGGCTATGGCATGGTCAACGCCTTTAACGCCGTCCGCATGGCCGAAGTCTGGCACCTGTTCGGCACCGCCCAAACCAGCGCCAATGAACAGCTTGTCCAATCCGGGCTGAATGATTTTGCCGATACTGCTGTGGGTGATAACACCGGGGTTCCCTTCACCACCACCCTGACCATTGGCACCAATATCAACGTGGAACATGCCGCATTGCGTTTGAATTTCGCGACGAGTTATGTCGGCGATCTGCGCATCGTTCTGACATCCGCCGAAGGCACGGTGGTTGAGGTCGCAAATTCTTATACCAGTGGGGCCTTTGACGGGGAATGGGTCTTTGGCATCGATGGGCTGCGGGGCGAATTGTCGGCGGGCACATGGACCATGCAGGTCTTTGATACCGCGTCTGGTGATGCGATCACCGTCCGCTCTGCCTCGCTCGAGATCTATGGCTCCACCGCGTCGGCCAATGATGTCTATCATTTCACCGATGAATTCCTTGCCATGAAGGGCTTCGATCCCTCACGCGGGGTTGTCACCGATGCGGATGGCGGCACCGATTGGCTGAACTTTGCCGCTGTTGCGGGCAATCTGGCCCTGAACATGGCAACCGCCACCTTCCGCGTGGCAGGACAGGCGTGGGGCACGCTTTCGGGCGTTTTTGAACATGCCATTGGCGGTGATGGCGCGGACAGGATCACCGGCAACAGCAGCACAAACTGGCTGTACGGCTATCGCGGCATGGATACGCTGGATGGCGGCGCGGGTGCGGACCGGTTGGTGGGCGGCGTTGGCGATGACACTTACATCGTCGACCGCCAAAGCGACATCATCGTTGAATCCGCCGGTCGTGGCACCGCTGACAAGGTGCTTGCCGCGGCATCTTTCATCCTCGCCGCTGATGACAACATTGAACGGCTGACCACCACGAACAGCGCTGGCATTGGTGCCATCAACCTCAAAGGCAATGCCTTGGCCCAGACCATCGTCGGCAATGCCGGGGCCAACAGCATCAACGGCAGCGCGGGCACGGATGTGCTGACCGGACTGGGGGGGGCTGATCGGTTTGTCTTTAACACCGCATTCGCCACCACCAACATCGACCAGATCACCGACTTCAGCGTCATCAAGGATACCATCATCTTGGGCGCATCCATCTTTGCCGGTCTGTCCTTGCGCGGCCTGACTGCTGACGCCTTTTACAAAAGCGCCGCTGGATTTGCGCATGATCGCTCCGACCGGATCATCTATGACACCGACAGCGGCGCCCTGTTCTTTGACAGCAATGGCAATATCACGGGCGGGCGGCACCAGTTTGCCACGATTACCGCGCATCTGGCCATCACCAACCTCGATTTCTTTGTCATCTGACCCGTTCAGGCCCGCTTTGCACCCAAGGCGATCACCACGCCCGACGCGCAGACCAGTGCCATGCCGCACAGGCTGATTGCATCCGGCCAATGTGCAAAGACGATCACGCCCAGCACAGCGGGGTAATCTACCCCTGCTCTTTAATCATCCCGATAATCTGCGCTTCGGTGAAACGGCTTTTCCTCATCTCGTCTGCTCCTTCTCAGGTTGGGCATACTCTACATCAGACTGAGGGAAGTTCCGGGGGGCAGGTCACCACGACCGGGTAACGCGTTACCAATTGCTTGGTCAGCACGTCTGCCAGCGCAAAGGCCATGGTCGCAAAGACGATCAGCGCAATGCCCTTCATCGGCCACGCCTGATGCGAACGCATCACTTCCATCTGCCTGCCCCTTCGTTGGGGGCAAGCGTTTCAGCTTGGCACTGCCGCGTCAAGCAACCTGCAGGCCCGCCACGCCATTCCGCGCCAGCGCGCAACGCGCGGGCGAAGGGCACACGTCAGGCGTTTTCGTCGCCTTCATTTCCTTCATTGTTCTCGTCGTTCTCGTCTTGCTCGTCGCCCTCGTCGCCTTCGTCGCCTTCGTCGCCTTCGTCATAGTTGTCGGGCTCGTCGTTCTCGTCGTCCTCGTCGCCCTCGTCACCTTCGAGGCCGTCAGGCGGGATCAACTCGTCAGCTTCGTCCCCTTCATCGTCTTCGTCATTCTCGTTGGCTTCGTTTGCTTCGTCTCCCTCGTCATCTTCGTCATCTTCGTCGCCCTCGTTATCCTCGTCGCCCTCGTCCATCTCGTCGCCTTCGTCGTCTTCGTTTGTACGCAGATCGCCGCCGGCTAAGTCTTCGTTGAACTCATCGCCCTCGTCGTTATCGGCGTCCTCATTGCCTTCGCTCGTCTCGTCGCGTTCGTCGCCCTCGTCGTTTTCATCGCTTTCGTCGGCCTCGTCGCCCTCGTCGTTCTCGTCCTCTTCGTCGGCTTCATCAGCTTCGTCGCCCTCATCAGCTTCGTCGCCTTCGTTGTCCTCGTTCCCTTCATCATCTTCGTCGGCCTCGTCGCCCTCATCGTCGGCGGTGTCCTCGTTGGCCTCGTTGTCCTCATCACCCTCATCGCCCGCCAAATCGTCGGCGGCACCGATCTCATTGCCTTCGTCACCCTCGTCGTTCTCGTCGCTTTCGTCGTCCTCGTCGGCCTCGTCAGCCTCGTCAGCTTCGTCGTCCTCGTTGTTCTCGTCGGCGTCTACATCCTCGTTGAACTCATTGGACTCATCGCCTTCGTTGTTCTCATCATTCTCGTCGCCTTCGTTGCCCAGAACGGGTGACACTTCGTTGCCTTCGTCACCTTCGTCGGCCTCATCACCTTCGTCATTTTCGTCGTCTTCATTGTCTTCGTCGAACTCGTCTCCCTCATCGTTTTCGTCGAACTCGTCGTTCTCAAGGCCCTCGTCGGCCTCATTCGCCTCGTTGTTCTCGTCGCCCTCGTTTTCCTCGTCATCCTCGTCGGACTCGTCGTTCTCGTCGTCTTCATCTGCCTCATTCGCCTCGTCGCCCTCGTCGTCCTCGTTGTTCTCGTCGGCCTCGTCACCCTCGTCGTTCTCGTCGCCCTCGTCGCCCTCATTGCCTTCGTTATTCTCGTCGCCTTCGTCGCCTTCATTGTTCTCGTTGTTCTCGTCACCTTCGTCGCTCTCGTCGCCCTCATCCAGCTCGTCACCCTCGTCGCTCAGGCCAACCTCATTGCCTTCGTTATTCTCGTTCGCCTCGTCGTTTTCGTTGTTCTCGTTGTCTTCGTTGCTCTCATCGTTCTCGTTGTTTTCGTTGTTGTCGTCGTTCTCGTCGCCTTCATTGTCCTCGTTATTGCCAGCCGCCCCGCCTTCATTGGCCTCATTGCCTTCGTCATTCTCGTTGTTCTCGTCGTTTTCGTTGTTCTCGTTATCCTCGTTGTTCTCATCGTTCTCGTTGTTTTCGTCGCCTTCGTCGGCCTCGTCGTTCTCGTTGCCTTCGTTGTTTTCGTCACCCTCATCGAATTCGTTGTTCTCATCGCCCTCATCGGATTCGTTATTCTCGTCATCCTCGGCGCCTGCGACGGCTTCATTGCACTCGTCGGCTTCGTTGCCTTCGTTGCTCTCGTCGTCCTCGTCGCCCTCATCACTGTCCGCATCGGCAAAGCTGGCGGGTGCGCGCATGTCCACCAATGCCAGGCGGATCGCATCCTCGATTTCAGAAACCGGGACGCTCGAGAGATTCAAGTTGGACATGGACTTTCTCCATCAACAAAAATGGCACCCGCAGGCGCGATGGTTGTATGTATTCTTGGGGTTTGGAGAGGCCGTCACAGCAGAAAAATGCCAGACAGCCCTACAGGCCGCACCCGGTACATCGAAGGCTCACAGTCGAAAAGCGCATGGCCAAAGTGAGGGACAAGTGCCGCCACGGCCATTTGTCGTCTGAATGTCCGCCTAGCGTCGCAACTCTTGACGTTAAGTCAAGAAAAATCGTCGCACCCCTGCCCTGCAGCACCCTACGCAGGGACAGGTCTGCGCAGGGGTGCATCGCACGCGCGGTACAGCCGTCAGTCTCCTGCTTAGGCATCGCGGAACGCCCGGTCGAAATAGAACTTGATGGGCCGCAAGACATAATCCAGCGGCGTCCGGCTTTCCGTGGCCAGGAACGCCTCCACTGGCATGCCCGGGATCAGGTCGGTGCTGCCAAGTTTTCGCATCTCGGCCTCGTCCAGGGAAATGGCAACGTCGTAATAGTTCGCCTGCGTACGTTGATCGACAGTGGCATCTGCAGACACTTGCAAGACCTGGCCCAGAATGATCGGCACCTGCCTGCCATTGAACGCCGTAAACCGCAGGGATGCTTCCTGCCCGATGAAAACCTGGTCAATGTCGCGCGCGTCGATGCGCACGCGCGCCAGAATTGGCTCGTCCTGCGGCACAATCATCATCACCGGGCTGGCTGCAACCACCACTGACCGCAGCCCCAGCACCTGCGAGTCGATGATGCGCCCGTTGACGGGGGCGCGGATTTCCAAAAGCGACAGGTCTTGCAAGATCACCGTGCGCGCCTCCATCAGGCGGGTCCGTTCGGGGCGCAGCTTGCTCAACTCGACCCCCATCAGCTCATGCGCTATGGTGGTGACGGACAGTTTGCTCAGGTCAGTTTGCGTGACTTTTCCGCGCAACTCGGCAATCTGCGCCTTCAGCTGCCCAATCTGACCCCGCACTGCGATGACGGATTTTTCCAGCGTCGTCAGTTCCACCTGTCGGATCAGACCTTGTGTTTCCAGGTTTCTCGCCCGGACCAGTTCCTGCTCCAGAACAACGAGTTCCTGATATTGCGCGGCCAATTGCGCGGCCACGCCTTCAATCTGGAACCCGGTCTGCACTATGGTTTCGTCCAGCAGGCGGGTTTGGGTCGATATCATGGCAAATTGATCGTCCAGTTGCCGCTGCTGGCGATCCAGCAAGTCCTGCACCACTGGGTCTTTGTGTGCAACCTCGGCCAGCAACGCGGGCAGGCGCATCTCCCGGCTGCCACCAAGTGCCGCTTCCAGCCGCGCGATACTGGCCAGCGTTTCCCATAACGCGCCTTCCGTCACCGTCAATTGCGACTGAAACTGCCGGTCATCCAGACGCAGCACCACCTCACCTGCCTGCACAGTGTCGCCATTGCGCTTCAGGATTTCGACCACAACCCCTCCAATCGGATGTTGCACGGCCGTGCGTGTTGTTGTCACTTCAAGATGCCCGGCCCCCAATACCGCACCTGCAATATGGGCAAACCCTGACCACAGGCCCAGGACTGGCAGCAGCACCCCAATTGCCACAATCGCCAGCCCTAAGGGGCGTCCCATGGCCCAGGTCCGGCGCGTACCGTCGGCCTGCATCGCTTATCCCACCAGCTTTGTCACGGTGCTGTCCGTCTTGACCACTTTCGCCACCTTGTCAGGCACCACGGCAATGCGCGATGCCGGTGCCGTGCTGTTCGCCCCCGTCCGCAGGGGCCGCAAGCGGCCCTGGTCGATCTGAAAACTGGCCGCGATCTGCCTCCATGGCAAAGGCTTGCGCGAAAAGACCAGAATGGACCCGCCCGCCTGCATCAGTTGGTCAAAGGTCTTTTCCAGTGTCTTGGGAAGCAGTTCCATCATCATCGGGTCCAATTCGTCGATGACAAGCAGTTGCGGCATGTGATAGAACGCCCGCGCCAGCGCCAACTGCGCGCGTTGCCCGCGCGACAAGACGCTGGCCCCCGCGTCAATCTGGGTCTGGTACCCATCCGGCAAGGCGCTGATGATTGCATGCAAACAGGCCTTGCGCGCCGCTGCTGCCACCCGCGCCGGGTCAGGGTCTGTCGCCAGATGCGCTATGTTTTCGGCAAGGCTTCCTGCCACGAAACCCGGCTGTTCCGGCACATAACCGAACACCCGTTCCGTCTCGCCATCGGGCAACCGCGACAGGTTTTGCCCGTTCAACAGGATTGTCCCGCCCGATTGCCGCCAATGCCCCATGATCGTTTCGGCAAGAACGGTTTTCCCTTTGCCCGTCATGCCGGTGATTTGCACCATCTGGCCCGGCCCCACGTCGAGCGTGATCGCCTTCAGGATCAAATCACCACTGCGCGGGTTACGCACAGCAACATTCACCAAGGACAGCCGCGCCCTCGGATTTCCCGGCTCTTCCGGCAGCACGTCGCCCGGATCCGCCAGCTTTGCGTCGATCACCTTTTTCAGGCGGCCCCAGTTGCCCCAAGCCTCCATGATTTGCGGCAATTCCGTCAGGAAATTCTCAACCGGCACAAGAACCCGCGTCACCAGAAACGTTGCCGCCACCATCGCACCAATCGTCAACTGCCCGCCCAAGGTCAGCCAGGCCCCCGTTGCTAACACGCTGTACCGGGTGAACACGACGGTCACGCCGCACAGGCTGTCAAACCAGACCGTCCAGTCCTTTAGCGCAATGCCACGATCGCGCGACTCACGGCGCGCCGCCAGCCAGCGCATCTTGAACCCCCCGGCCATATCTTGCGTGCGGATGGTCTGGCGCGAGGCCGCAATCATCGTGCGCAACGCGGTGATACTGCGGCCCACCGCGTCACTTTCACTCTGGCGGTTGCCGATCAGCGCCATGCGGATCAGCACCAGAACAAAGATCAACCCCATGCCCCCGACACAGACCCACCCCATCAGCGGGTCCAGCACAAACACCACAAACAAGAACATCGGTGTCCACATGAAATCAAAAATTGCAATCAGCGACGACGAATGAAAGAAAGCCCGCAGCCCGTCAACCTCGTCCAGCCCCGAGACCGGCTTGGTACGTCCTTGCGCGAACAAATCCCCCTGTCCCGCCCGCGCAAAGAGGCTGACCTCCAGCCGTTCCTGAAACTGCCCGCCGAACCGCGCGAGAATGCGTTTGCGCGCATAATCCAACACGACTTGCGCAATCAGGAAAACCACAACCATCATGAACAGCGCAACGAGTGTTTCTTTCGACCGCGCAGGCAAGACCCGGTCATAGATCAGGATCATGAAAATCGGTCCGGCCAACCGCAACAGGTTCACCAGAAACGACAAGGCAAAGGCCACCATCAGAATGGCGCTGCCGCGTCGCAGCGCCTGTGCAGCCGAGCCGACGAGGGTGCGATCCATCTGCCTTGCCCTTATTTGCCCCGGCATCCCGGGGGCCACTAATGTCCGTATCAACGCCGCCATCCAACTGGCGGCCCGCAGAAGTTCAGATCCTGGACTGGTTCAGGTTAAAGCTGATGATCACCCTGTGGCCCGCGCGTCCCTGCTCTTTGGCTTCGTTGGTATCGACCGCATGATACAACCAACTTGGAAAAATAACCATGCGGCCCGGCTTTGGCTCGTAGCGGACTTTCGTCCAGTTTTCCTTGGCCCGTTTGGCATTCGGGGCATAGCGCGCCTGGTTCATCAAATGCGCTGTCCGTGGCTCGATGAATTCGATGTTGCCCGCCTTTTCAGGTGCATGAATGTAATAGACACCGCTCCACATGCAGCCGGGATGCACATGCGCACGATTGGCACTGCCGGGCGGATTGATGATCGACCACATCGTACCAATCTTGATGCCATAGCGCGGATCATACCCCTGATCCGCATTGATCCGCGTCGTTGCCGCCGTCACCAACTGGGTAATCTCGACAAATGCTGGGTCTTTGTGCAGGTCGTTATGACTGTGCCATCCCCCCAGCGCGGAAATATTTGACCGCTGAATGCCCTTCTGATCACGCTCTTGCGCTGCATAGATTGCGGCGAGCAGCCGGTTGTTCAGCGCCTCTGGGTCGGGCAGGTCGATCTGAAAGATCAAGGTTGGGAAATAGGCCCTTTTGGTAAAATTTATCGTCTCAAAATCCACATATCCTCCTCGGTCATCAATTGACCCTCGCAACCCGGGTTCGCACCGAACAAATTTGGACGCAAATGCAACCACCGCAGTCTAAAGAAAAGACTAACTATGGTCAGGCAATCGGTCAAGAACTTGGTCGCGCCGCAGATCGCCCAAGGCCGAACGCCCGATGCAGTCGGGGGCAAACCTTGCCCGGTTCGCAGTTCGCTGTCAGATTGATGGCATCATGCGTCAGCGGCAGGGTGGAGAGATGGGCACACATCATCGAAAACAACACCGCCCCCCAATTGCCGTCGCTGGTCTGCTCGGCTTTTTGGCCTGCGGCAGTCCAACCTGGGCAGGGCCGCCCTTCGGCGATACCGCGGGCACGGTTTTTGACATCATCACCGGCGGTGATCCCCGCGCCTTTCTCTGCCTTCAGCCCATGGGACAACAGCCCCGGCAAATCTGGGACAAGCGGGGCGATGGCGAACCGCTGATCGACGCGCATCTCTTCATCGCCCGCGACAGTGACGGTGTCGCAATCGAGATCGCCATCAACCCCGCGTTTTTGGCCGTTGAGGCCGCAGCACTGGCAAAGCGTTTTGCCTGGCCGCTCGGACAATTGCCCGGCAGCCTGCGCGCAGGCATCACCCGCTTCTCGGTGCATGGCGGGGACGAAGGTTTTCATGCGGGCGACGGCCAGATCGTTGTTTACACGGCGCGCACTGACCAGCGCGCAAGTTATTTGCACCCTGAAGAGCCGTTGGTTCACGAGGCCGACCATGCCGCATGGGACATAGTCCACAGCGAAGCTCTTGGTTGGATCGCATCCCAAAAGGCTGACGGCGGTTTTCTGACCGGCTATGCCGCCGCCAACCCAACAAGCGAAGATCTGGCCGAAACCGCCTTGTTCGCCTTCGCCATCTTGCACCATCCGGATCGCTTCCCCCCGGTCGACACGGCGGATACGCAAAAAGCAGTGCCACATCGCATCGCCTGTATCGCGCAGCGCTTGCCACCTGACGAACTGCTGATCGTGCCTGTCGACGTGACCCAAACCTGTGAGCTTGGCAGTTGACCCCGAAGGGTGGCAAGACGGACATGGCGGATTGGCTGGCATTCAACGGCCTGTCCGCTGACCAATGCCTCCGCTTGATCGGGCCAGTATCCCCGGTGACCCGCTCCGCTGATCCGCCCTGCAACAGCGCAACCTTGTGGCCTGACATCGCATTGTCCTTGGCACGAGCCCTGCCTGCCGCCGCCCCGGTCTTGTCGCGCCTTATCACCGCGGCAAAGGTTGATCTTTCGCCCGATATCAGCCGTTTTCCGCGCGCATTCACCCTTGCCGATGACGGGCGCGGCGTGCCATTTCTGTCTTGCCCCGTGCAGGGCAGGCTCTCTGATCGCCTGCGCCTTGCCCATGAAACCGGGCATGCCTGTCAATACTTGGCAACGGGCTGTGCCGATATCCCCCCTTTGCTGCGTGAGACAGCGGCTTTTCTCGGTGAAATTCTGCTTTGTCAACCCGCCGCAACACCCGATGATACCCAACGCTTGGCCCTCAACGCGCTGCTGGACCGGCGTCAGCAGCGCACGGCCGCGAGCCACGCCGCAACCCTGTCCACTGCTCTGCAAAATCCCGAGTCTGCGTATGATTACGACTGGAACTACCCCCCCGCTGCCACGCTTGCAGCCCGCATCGCGCCGGATCATGCGCTGTGCTGGCAGGTGATGACCACGCGCATCACACTTGTTGATCTGGTGACCCATGTGCTTGGCTAACGCTCACATGCAACCAAGCACTCTGGCCACATTGCAATCGCAGGAAACGGTCCTTTCACGGCAAGAGGCGGCAGAATGGGATTGCCGTCCAACCGTCAATGGCCACTGCCCGTTCAGGCAAGCCGGGGCGGCACGGTCTCTTTGAGGAAGGCCGCAAACCGCGCCAAGCGTGTGTCCGCGCCCGCTTTTCCCGGGTAGACGACCGAGATCGGGATCGCAGGCAAGTCCATCCCTGTCAGCACCAGCCGCAGCGCGCCCGACTCCACATCGGGCCTGACACGAAACCACGGTAGGATTGCAAGGCCAGCGCCCGCCGTCACAAGGGACGTCAGCAGCCCGGGCTCGTTGGCCGAAATTGCCCCCCCGACCAGCGCATCCGCAATCTCGTGGCCAAGGGTCAAGCGCCGGGTCCGTCCACGTTCACCGCCGATCTGGCGATGCTCTGCCAGATCCGCCAGACGTTGCGGCATGCTGCGGTCACCCCGCGAGCCTCGACCGCCACATCACGATCGATGTCTGTCAGCCAGCTTTGGCGCGTGGGGCGCACGACGAGCTGGGCCTGCAACACCGCTTGCAGCGCCCGGATATGCGCCGTGACAGAGGAAGGCGGCATCAACAGACATCACGCGGCACCCGCAAAGCTGCCGGTGTCGTCCGGTGCGGCAAAGGTCTGCAGGTGATTCAGGTTCAGATCATGCATTTTCTGGAATTCCCATGTCAGATTTCCGGCATTTCATGCCATTTCATGAACGCTGCAAACCTGAGAACATCCCGCACACCAGACAAAGAAGAGGGGCTGCAGAGAATGGGCGTCATCACCGTTCCGACCGGCCTTGCCTTGGCCGACCTGACAACCCGGGATATGACCTTCGAGCAGTTCGCTGCCCATATCGATCCGTTCCTCGTGATCTCGTATTTCCGGATGACGGGACCGGTGTTTCCGCCCCATCCACACGCGGGTTTCTCGGTCGCGACCGACATCTTTCCGGAAAGCCGGATCGGCTTCTGTAACCGCGGCTCCCTTGGCACCGAAAACCTCATTCCGCCCGGCGCGCTGTACCGGACCGTCACAGGCCGCGGGGTGCGGCACGAGCAGACCATGGCGCACTTGGGTCTTGCCGCTGCTGGCTTTCATATCTGGATCAACCATGCCGGGGCTGACCGGCATGCCGCGCCGCGACAGGATGACGCTTTACAGTGATGCAGTTCCGGTCACGCAAGCCCACGACGGGGTCGAACGCCGCAATCTCATCGGCGCGGGCTCGTCGTTGGTCGTCCCGGCACACATGCGCACCACCGACGTCGAACAGGCACCGGGGTCGGTCGCCGAAGAAGAGGCCGCCGAGGGCGGCTGCACCCTGACCCGATGCTGCTTTTGCCGCAAGGTCCGACCCGGATCACCGCGACCGCCGGAACAGCCCGCTTTAGTGTCTTTGCCGGCCGACCGTTGCATCAGACGACTGTCCCCGGCGGGCCTTTCATCGGATCCACAACGGGCCAGACTTCAGCCTTTTGCGCGGCCTTCTGTGCGGGTAACCTGACCACACTGTTGCCGTTCGATCAGGCTGCCCTCGACCGTCTGTTCGACCAACGCGCAGCAATCCCGATCAACGCCTGCACCAACCGGAGCATCGTCATCATGACCGACCAGGGGCTTTTCCGCGCCCGCGCGGTTCTTCTCGGACTATCGGGGCAATCAACGTCGTCGCGGACCTGCTGCCGGGCACGGCGGTCTGGAACTTGGGCGGCGTAGGTTGCGGCCTTCTGGGCCTGCCGGCTGTCTATCTTGCCCAACGGCACAAGGTCGGTCGAACCGGGTTCATCGCGGCGCTTGCCGCAGGGCTGGGACTGATCGGGATTGCGGGCTTTGTGTTTGCCAATGCCGCGGTTCTGCCCTCTCTGCCCCAAGCGCTGGTGCAGCAGCTGACCGAAGGCCCCACGGGAATGGCGATCTTCGGCGCGGTCATCCTCTAAGTGGCCGGGGTCGTCGCCCTGGTCGCAACAAGCTGGCGCGTGGGCATCCATCCCAAAGGCGCACTGGCGCTGTGGGGCATCAGCACCGCGCCGACCATCGCCGCCATCGCCCTGCCGCCCGTGGTGATGGTCGTGGCAGAGATGATCGCAGGGTTGGGGGTCGTCTGGCTTGCCTTCAGCCTTTACCGCAGAAACAGCCAGCTGGCCGCCTGATCCTTGCGCCATATCAAAGCCCCGGTCGCGCTGCGCGCGCTGACACCAACTGTTGGCTTCCACAGACTGAAACTGCACGGCGAATGCCGGTGACCAAACAGTCCGCGTTCAGCGACCATATCGCGTGTGTTCAACATGTCCGGATCGAAGTATCCAAACAAATGCTTAAGCTGAACACCGGCTCAGTAGAACATCTTGCCACAGTGGTCGGTTATCTGGACCCTGCAGCGTTCTGGCGCGTTTTTCGCAAATGCGTAAGGACAAATTCCGCCGATCAACGCCTGCGCTTCACAAAACTTGTTCCGCCGGCCAAAGCTGGGCAGGTCGGCAAGATGTGAAACATGGGCCTGTTTCGCGGCCTTGCGCATAGTAGATGCCCACCGCCTGATCCGCTCGCGTTTCCGCAGTTGGAAAAAGCTTGCTCCGATCGCGTTCGCAACCACGTTAAATTGCGATACCCTATTTCTTGGTCATCACGAGGTATTTTGCCGTCTGCTCGTCCGTGATGAGCGTGGTGGGCCGCAGCGTGGCAACAGCTGCTTTCACAGCAATCTTCTTGTCGATGCCGCCCGAAATCAGGACGCGTTCGGTTGCACGGCGCAAGTTGGCCAGATTGACGGAAATGACGCGTTCATTGACATCATGGTCGACCAGATTGCCCAAGGCGTCGATGAAATTATACAGCACATCACCCACCGCACCAGCGTCGATCAATGATCTGCGATCCGCCTCGGTGATATAGCCGGTGCGGTAGCTGGTAGTCATGGCGGAAATGCCGCCGACGGATAACAGGGCGACATCCAGCTTGTCCGCCATTTCGAATATGGCAGCAAGGCCACAGCGTTCCAGCAGGGCATGCTTTGTTTCACGGCTGTCGACCACGGCGGGTGCGGGGATGAGAAAGCCTTCACCCTGAAACAGTTCGGTAAACTGCCAGGCAAATTCTGCCGGGTTAAAGCGGCGGGCGGCAGCGATGCCACCCAGCAGAGAGATGACGCGGAAATCATCAAGCGAGGCCCCGGTGATGAAGGGCAGAGTGTTATAAAGCGTGCGACCCCAGCCAACGCCCACGGACATGCCGGATTTCATCAGACTGGAAATGTAGTTCCCGGCAGCGGCGGCGATGACCTTGACGGGGTCATCATCGGGAACGGCAAAGGGGGCGACGATGACGCGGGCGATGTCATACTGGACCTCTACCGCACGTTCAAGTTCGACCAGTTCGGCCAAGGGCGCGGAAATGGTGACGCGCACTTCGTTGCGGCGGCG
>JANNBG010000017.1:0-4269 GCA_031385205.1 Rhodobacterales bacterium | reverse complement strand
CCCGGTTCGGCCAATGCAGTTGATACAGATCTACATACTCCGTCTGCAACCGCTTCAAGGACCCCTCCAGCGCGCTGCGCATCACCGCACCCGTAATTGGCGCGCCATCCCGCACAAAGCCCATCCCCGCGCCAGATACTTTGGTCGCCAGAACCACCCGGTCACGGCCCCCACGCAGCGCCAACCAATTGCCGATGATCGCCTCGGTATGCCCAATCGTTTCCGCGCGGATCGGGTTCACCGGGTACATTTCCGCCGTATCCCAGAACCCCACACCGTGATCGACCGCCATATCCGCCTGCGCTTGCGCATCCGCCTCAACCGTCTGGTTGCCCCATGTCATCGTGCCCAGACACAGGGCCGATACGTTCAGGCCTGTCCGGCCCAGCGGTAATGTTTTCATGCGCCACCTCCGATGCCGGACTTTAGCCTGCAACTTTGCGCGCACAAGACCCGCCCCACCAAGAAGTGTCCGCGCCTTTCAGATAACCGTGATACCCTTTGCAAAACCCAAAGGATCCGTCATGCGCTTGCCATTCGCCCTGCTGGTCCTGCTCGCCGCGCCTGCGCTTGCCGCACCTTCCGACTATGTACTGGAACCCGAAGCCTCAACCGTCGGGTTTTCAACGGATTTCGGCCAGAACCAGATCACCGGGCGCATGCCCGTGGCCCAAGCCGACCTGACCTTGGATTTTGACAAAGTTGGCAATTCAAAGGTCATGGTCGTGCTGGATGTTGCCCATGCCAAGGCCAACTTTCCCTTCGCCGCCGACGCCATGAAGGGCGTCACCGTGCTGGATGCCAAGGCCTATCCCACCATCCGCTTTGAAAGCACCTCTGTCAAAGCCGACGGCGACGGCGCACGCGTCAAAGGCAATCTCACCATTCGCGGTGTCACCCATCCCGTCACCATGGCCGCGCGCATCTTTCGGCAGGATGGCCGCGCCAAGGGCGATTTCAGCCACCTGACCATCCAGATGACCGGCGCTGTCAACCGCAGTGCCTTTGGGGCCACGGGCTGGGCGGATATGGTGGGCGATGAGGTGCGCCTTGATATCATCGCCCGCGTCGCGCGGGTGGAATGACGAAGCACTACAGCACGAAATCAAGCACAGTCAAAAGGGCCCTGTTCTGGATGAAGATGGCGAAATCCGCCACGCCATCACCCGTGACATCCCCCTGCACAAGGCCAGTGCCCGCATCATAGCGCAGCCGCCCCGATGCCCCGGCAAGGCTGGCCGTGCCGACGAAACGGAAGGCCTGATTGCCCGCCACATTGGCGCGCGCATCAATCGCCGAAAGGTCGATCATATCGGTGCCCGCCCGCATATCGCTGATCAGGTCTGCCGTCGTGGTCGTCAGCCCCGTATGCGTGCGCGATGTGAAGACGAACACATCCGCACCCGCGCCGCCGGCCAGCACGTCTCGCAGAAGCCCGCCGTTGATCGTGTCATTGCCCACTGCCCCGCCGATCACGTCCGCCCCATTATCACCGCTGATGTTGTCATCGCCAAACCCGCCGTTCAGCACATCGGCGTCATTGCCACCCGAAATGGCGTCATTGCCCGCATTGCCAAAAAGCCGGTCAGCGCCATTGCCACCCGACAGCGTATCATCACCCTGCCCACCACTGCCGAAATCCGCGCCGTCCGACAGCGTCAGCCGATCCGCGCCATCGCCGCCGTCAACCGTGTCATTGCCAACCAGCGTGCGGACACTGTCGTCGCCCGCGCCGCCAAACACGCGGTCTGCCCCGCCACCACCGTCAATCGTGTCGTCACCCGCGCCACCGCGCCCATCAAAGAACCGCCCGGTGACACCCGCATTGACGATCAGATAATCATCACCACCACCACCATACGCAGTTGTCGCAGCATCGGCCCCGTCCAGAACATCGTCGCCCTCGCCACCGAACAGCGCATCAATCTCGGCCCCGCCAAAAAGCTGATCATTGCCTGCGCCACCAAACATCTGGTCTGCGCCAAGGTCGCCCAGCAGCGTATCGTCACCACCGTTCCCCCGCAGCAGATCGCTGTCCGCGTCGCCTGAAAGCAGTTCGTCCCAGTCACTGCCACGGATCGTATCCGCCCCGATGCCGCCGGTGATGTCACCGTTGACGATTCCTGCCCCACGCAGGTCGATGGTATCGGCCCCGTCACCGCCCTGCACCTCACCTGCGGTGCGCCCGCCGCGCCCGTCATAAAGATCATCCCCCACGCCCAGCAGGATTTGCCCGATCATGGTGCCACGGTTGACCACAACATCCGCAGTATCGTTACCATTGAACGCGCCCTGCACGCCGCGAATGATGCCCGTGTTCACCAGCCGCCCAAACTCCGTCACACCCAACGCGCTGAAATCAACGCCAAACCATGTAGTCGCTGTGATCACTCCGTCATTGCTGATGCTGGACCCGTTTGCCGCCGCTCCCAGCCGCACCCCGGCCCCTTCCGTGCCCGCAGCCGTGATGACGCCCCCTGCAAGATTGATGATGCGCGTGTTCGCCCCTTCGGCAAAGACGCCGTTGTTGAAACGCGCATCGCGGCCTGCATCATCAAAACGGTTTGCAGTGATCTCTCCTGTGTTCAACAGCGTATCGCCCGGCACACCGGACAGCCCCAGAAAAACTCCGCTGGCCGCGACGATCCGGCCACTGTTCACCACATCGTTGCCACCAACAGACAGCACGCCGATGGCACGTTCTGACGTAATGTCGCCTGCATTATCGAGGCGTGATCCACCGCCATTCAACAAGATGGCCGAATTTCCTGAATTTGCCTGTACGCAAATATAGCGCCCGGCAGCACTGATGTTGATACTGTTGTTGCTGCCAAAAGTGGAAACTGACGTGCTGACCAGCGTGCCGCCGATATCGAGCAAAAGGTTCGAAAAGCCACCAAAACTGATCGCAATTGCGGTGGTGGACCCGACGGTGACGCCCTGCACAATGGTAAAGCTGTCGCCCGTTGCAGCAAACGTGAATTGGACACCCGTGCCAATCAGGTTGGTGGTTTGAATAGTCGTGGTCATTTGAATACTCCGATAAACATCCGCGCACATTACACCGCTTCGCATGTCCGCCAAATCGTTTTTCGCAGTGGCCCTGCGCGCGCGCCTGCGCT
Source organism: Rhodobacterales bacterium (assembly GCA_031385205.1). GTDB lineage: Bacteria > Pseudomonadota > Alphaproteobacteria > Rhodobacterales > Rhodobacteraceae > JAAFHS01. Next base: position 1,147 of record JANNBG010000017.1, on the reverse strand, counting down.
ACACGCTTTTGCAGGCAGCGAAGGGGCCAGCATGGCGCGCGTTCTGATCACCTCGGCGATCCCCTATATCAACGGGATCAAGCACTTGGGCAACCTCGTGGGCAGCCAACTGCCTGCAGACCTGTTCGCCCGCTATTGCCGCGCGCGCGGGCATGAGGTGATGTTCATCTGCGCTACTGATGAACACGGCACACCCGCCGAATTGGCCGCCGCCAAAGCAGATGTTCCCGTCGAACAATTCTGCCGTGAAATGCATGCCGTACAGGCCGATATCGCCGCCGGGTTCCGGCTGTCATTCGACCATTTCGGTCGGTCCAGCAGCCAACGCAACCACCGCCTGACGCAACACTTCGCGGGTGCGCTCGACCGCGCGGGCCTGATTGCCGAAGTCTCGGAAAAGCAGGTCTTCTCCATCGACGATAACCGCTTTCTGCCCGACCGCTACATCACTGGCACCTGCCCCAACTGCGGCTATACCGCCGCGCGCGGCGATCAGTGCGAGAATTGCACCAAACAGCTCGATCCCACTGACCTCATCAACCCACGCTCCTCCATTTCAGGCTCCACCAACCTTGAAGTGCGCGAGACCAAGCATCTGTATCTGCGCCAACGTTCCTTGCGTGACCGTATTTCCGCATGGATCGACAGCAAGAAAGACTGGCCCCTCCTCACCACCTCCATCGCCAAGAAATGGCTGAATGACGGTGACGGGTTACAAGACCGTGGCATCACGCGTGATCTGTACTGGGGCGTACCCGTCAAAAAGGGCGATGATCCCTGGCCGGGGATGGAGGGCAAGGTGTTCTACGTCTGGTTCGACGCTCCCATCGAATACATCGCCTGCACCGCCGAATGGGCCGATGCAAACGGGCTGCCCGATGCTGATTGGATGCGCTGGTGGCGCACCGATATGGGCGCGGACGATGTGCGCTATGTGCAGTTCATGGGCAAAGATAACGTGCCTTTCCATACCCTTAGCTTTCCCGCCACCATCATGGGATCGGGTCAGCCGTGGAAGCTGGTCGATTATATCAAGTCGTTCAACTACTTGAATTATGATGGCGGTCAGTTTTCCACGTCGCGCGGGCGGGGGGTGTTCATGGATCAGGCATTGTCGATTCTGCCCGCCGATTACTGGCGCTGGTGG
>JANNBG010000808.1:0-6314 GCA_031385205.1 Rhodobacterales bacterium | reverse complement strand
AGCGGGCGAGGCGTTCGGGGGACAGGTTGCCGGACTTGATGGCGGCCTGCACGGCACATCCCGGTTCATGCGCATGGGTGCAATCGCGGAATTTGCAATCGTCGATCAGGGCGGTGATTTCGGCAAAGACGGTATCAATGCCATCGGGCGCATGCAGTTGCAGGGCGCGCATGCCGGGGGTGTCAATGATCCAGCCGCCTTGGACCATGGGGCGCAGGGCGCGAAAGCGGGTGGTGTGGCGGCCACGACCGTCCGCCTCACGTATCGCGCCGGTTTCAAGGGCGTCGCCGGTCAGCGTGTTGGTCAGGGTGGACTTGCCGACGCCGGACGAGCCGACGAGGGCCACGGTTTGCCCCGCGCGGCACCATGGGGCGAGGTCGTGGGCAACATGGGGATCACGGGCGTCGAGGGTGATGACATCCAACCCGCGTTGCAGGGCGAGGGTTTGCTGGCGGAAGCTTTCGGGGTCATCGGTGCCATCGGCCTTGGTCAGGATGACCACGGGTGTGCAGCCCGCCCCTGCGGCAAGGGCGAGATAGCGTTCGAGCCGGGCGACGTTGAAATCGGCATTACAAGAGGTGGTGATGAACAGGGTATCGACGTTGGCGGCGATCAATTGGGTGGCGGCCCCGGTGCCATCACGCGCGGCGGTGATACGGTCCAGGACGGAGGTGCGGTCCAAGAGGCGCTGGATGGTTTTGGCGTGGTTGACGAGCACCCAGTCGCCGACGGCATAGGCGGCACTATCCTGATGGGGGGCGACGATATCCACGGGGCCATCCGTGCCAACGGCGAGCATGCGGGTGCGATGCACCTCGGCGATGCGCAGGGGGGTGAGGTCTGCGTCATCCCATTGGAATTGGAAGGCGTCAGACCAACCGAGATCAGCGAGGGTCAGCACGAAGGGGCCACATGGGACACGCGGCTGCTCCCTGCGCCGATGGGGAAGAGGTGAGAGGCTGGCAACGACCCAAGCGGGGCTCGTTGCGGCTGCTTCCTTCCGGACCTGACCGGGTTGGCGAGGCGCTTGCCCGCGCCAACCTCTCAAGGGTGGATATAGGCGGGGCGGGGGGCCAGCGCAAGCGGTGACATGCGGGCATGGGGCGGGTAGAGTTTGGGGAAACAGGAGGCATCTATGGCACGACTGATCCGGACGGACTGGCCCGACTTTGGCACGCCGGATGTGCCACCGGCCTTTGCGCTGGCCGAGGCGCGTAGGCGGTTGGCGATGGTGCGAGAGGGTATGACGCGGCGCGGCTATGCGGCGCTGCTGGTGTATGGCGACCGCGAACATGCGGCGAACCTGCATTGGATCACCGGGTTTGACCCGCGTTTTGAAGAGGCGGTGTTGGTGGTGACGCCGGGGGATGCGCTGCTGATCGCAGGGAATGAGTGCCTGCCCTATACGGGGATTTCGCCTTTGGTGCAGGCGGGCGACGTGCGGGTGGCGCATTGTGCGGCGCTGTCCCTGCCATCGCAACCGCGGGGTGGGCGCAGGTTGGCGGACCTGTTGGCGGATATGGTGCCCGTGGGGGCGGTGATCGGGGCGGTGGGGTGGAAGTGGTTTGCGGCAGAGGAGGTGGACGATCCGGCAACGGCCTTGGACATTCCGGCGTTCGTGGCGGACCCGTTGCGGGCGCGTGCGGGGCGGGTGGAGAATGCGACGGATGTGATGATGCATCCGCACTACGGCCTGCGGGCAAGGGTGGATGCGGTGGAGGTGGCGCGGCTGGAGTTTGCGAACCACATGGCGGCGAGTGCATTGCGGCGGATGGTGTTTGGCTTTCGCGAAGGGATGACGGATTTCGCAGCGGTGCAGGCGGCAGGGATTGGCGGGTTGCCGCTGGGCTGCCATGTGACATTCGCAACGGGAGAGCGGGCGTTTCAGGGATTGTCAGGGGCGACGGGGCAGGTGTTGCGGGCGGGGTCACCCATTGGGTTCAACATATGCCATTGGGGGGCGAACATCTGCCGGGCGGGGTGGCTGGCACGCAGTGCGGCGGATGTGCCGGTGGCGGCGCAGGGGTATCTGGAGGATTTCGTCTATCCCTACATGCTGGCCCTGTCGGATTGGTGCGCGATGATGCGTCCGGGTGTAGCGGGCGGGGTGGTATGGGATGCCATGATGCGGGCGCTGCCGGTTGAGACGTTTGGGGTGACGCTGAACCCGGGGCATCTGATCGGGCTGGATGAATGGATATCATCGCCGATCATGGCGGGGTCAGCGATCCCTTTGGCATCGGGCATGGCGATGCAGATGGATGTGATCCCGGCACATGCGGTTTATGGCTCGACCCGGATGGAGGATGGCTATGTCATCGCGGATGAGGCGTTGCGGGCCGATCTTGCGCAGCAGTTTCCGGCGGTGGCGGCACGATGTGCGGCGCGGGCGGCATGGATGCGCGATGTGGTGGGGATGGCAGTGCCTGACACGTTGCTGCCGCTGGCGGATACCTGTGGGATCATCGCGCCGTGGCTGTTGGATGCGGGCCAGATTGTCACGCTACAGTAGTCCCGCCATGCGGGCGCCTGTCAAAAGGTCTGGTGCGACGAAATGCGCGAAGGGGCCGGTGGTGGGCTGGGTATCGGGCACTTGCACGACGGTGCATCCGGCCCTGTGGGCGGCTTCGGCGCCGGTATCGCTGTCCTCGAACACGAGGCAGCGCGTGGGGGACACACCAAGGCGTTGGGCGGCCAGCAGGAAGGGGTCGGGCGCGGGTTTGGCATGGACGACATCTTCGATCACCACGACGGTTTCAAAGAACCGGGTCAGATCAGTCAGCGTCAGTTTATGCGCGGCCTGCGTGCGCCCGGATGATGTGACGACAGCGCAGGGCAGGCTGATGGCCGCCAGCAATTCGCGCACACCGGGTTTGATGGGCAGGTCGGCGGTCAGCCCGGCCTTGAACCCCGCGCCCCACAAGGCATTAAAGGCGATGATATCCAGTGTGGGCATGGCGGCGCTGATGATGGCTTCGCTTGCGGGGCCATCTTTGCCGACAAGGCTGTGCATGAAGGTGACATCGACGGGGTGACCAAGGGCGGCAAAGGCCGCCTGTCCGGCGCGTTGGGCCAGAATTTCGGTATCGACCAGCGTGCCGTCAAGGTCGAACAGAACGGCATCGTACATGGCAGGCCTCCGCTGGTGTCAGAGGGGCATATCCGATCACAGATGCAGGCGAAAGCGTTGAAAGCCAGGCGCGGTCATGCCCAGGGGTTCGGGGCGAAAGCGGGCAATGTCGCACAGATGGGCGATGGCGCGGGGGGATGTATCGAGGGTGACGGTGGTGCCGGGCAAAGGGGCCAACTGCCAGGCGGGGGGTGGCGGCAGGGGCAGGGTGGCCGTGCGCATGATATGGGCTACCAGAATATCACGCATGCCATCGGCGCCTTCGACCAGCACGCGGGCGGGGTGCGGGGCCTGTGCAGCATGGACCCAGGCGCGGTAGCTGTTGGTGGCCAAGGCAAAGGGCATGGCAGGATCAATGGGGTGCCCGTGCAGGCACAGATCGCGGATACGGTGGGCTGTGGGATCACGCAGCAGGCCTTTGGCATCATAACGCGCGGGCTGTGACAGATCGACAGTGTAGGTGAGGCCCGCGAGCATTTCCATGGCAAAGGCGGGGAAGTCGGGGTTGATGAGGGGGACATCACGCGCGCCGGGGGTGATGTGATGAAAGATCGACACACTGCGTTCCAGCCATTCGGCAACTTCGGCACCGGTGACCAAAAGGGCGGCGAATGTATTCGGGTGGATGTACAGATCGCAGGCATGCCGCATGGACAGGGGGCCAGCGGGGATGTCGGTATAGTGATCGGGCCCGGCGCGCCCACCGGCCTTGAAAGGGGCGACGGCGGAGACGATGGGCAGATTTGCCTGGGCCGTTCCGGCGAGCAAGCCTTGCAAATGCAGGGTTTGCGCCTGTGCAACGACGCGCAAGACGACACTGTCCATGGCGAGGGCGAAATAGCTGTGCAGTGCTTGGGTGCTATGGCCCATGGGCCGGGTGATCCATGTCTTGACGCGGGCGTGGGCGGGCAGGGCGATGGCTTTGGTGGCGGGGTCATCGGCGACAAGGGCAAGGGCGTGCCCGCACGCATCGCGGGTGCTGATGGGCCGGGCTTCGGACTGGCTGGCCAGCACATGCCAGACACCTGTACGGGATTTCTGCAGGGTCAGGTCGATGATCCCGAGGTGCGAGCCGAAAATGCCGGGCATGACGGCAGGCGTGCCATGCAGCTGGCCTGTGGCCAGATCGACGCCAGCGATGCCTGCAAAGGTGGCTGAGGGAAAGACCTGATGTTCATGCCCCAGCACCAGCGCATCAACACCGGGCAGATTGGCAAGGGCCTGCCCCGCATGTTCCATGCCGTCCACGGCGGGCAGCTGGCCCAGCCCGGTATGCGCCAGCACAAGCACGAAATCAGCCCCAGCGGCACGCAAATGGGGCAGGGTGGCGGCAACGGCCTGCACCATATCGCGCACTTGCAGGCGGCCCGCGACATGGGGGTGATCCCAGACCAGTACCTGGGGTGGGGCGACGCCAACAACGCCAATCCGCATGGCATGTGGCTGCCCAGCACTATCGACAAAGACGCGGTCGAGCAGGGCATATGGCGGCACCAGAGGCACATCGCCTTGCACCGTGTCGCCCCGGCGCTGCAGCATATTGGCCGATACGATGGGAAAGGTCGCATCGCGCAGTACGCCGTGCAGCATGGGCAGGCCATGGCTGAATTCGTGATTGCCCAAGGTACCCGCATCATAGCCCAAGGCGTTCATGGCCGTGATGATGGGGTGGGGAAACGCGTCGGCTGTGCCGGTCATCTCGGCCACCAGATCACCCAAAGCGTTGCCTTGGATGACATCGCCATTGTCGACCAGAAGGCAATTGGCGACCTGGGCCCGGGCCATGCGGATCAGGCTGGCGGTGCGGACAAGACCCATCGTTTCAACAGGTTTGTTGGTATAATAGTCAAAGGGCATCAGATTGGCATGCAAATCCGACGTGGCAAGAATGCGCAGGTGCAGCGTGGTCTGTTGCGTCGCAGGTGGCGGTAATCGGGGCAAAGCCGTTCCCTCGTTACAAAAAGATCAACTACACGGGTGCAACTTTGTCAGACCAAACAAGCCCTGCTTGCCGTCGCGGCACCAACCCCCGCTGCACTTGTGCGCAGATCAAGAATACAACCAAAACGGGATTTTCAACGCATCTGTGATGCATAACGCACAAATTTACCAAATGGTTGCATTTTAGCATTTTCACGGGTCGCAAGTGGATTTGCCCTGTCACGCATGGCATGCCACAACGGGCGCTGATGGGGTATGCGGGGGATACAGGTGACGGACGTGATGACATTCGGGGCATCGGGGCTGGACCGGGCGGCGCATCGGCGTGGCGATGCGCCGGGCCTGATGCAGGGGGAGTGTGTGCTGGCCTTGTGGCGGGGCAAGCCGTTGATGCGGGCGGGGGCTTTGGTCTGGCTGGCGGCGGGGCATCCGGCGCTGTCATTGGGGCATGCAGCGATGTTTCTGGGCATGGACGATGGCAAGCCGCGCTTTGCACAAGACGTATCGGCCTGGGAGCCGGTAGGGGATCTGGCGATGGTGGGCAGTTTTGTGGATGCGTCGGTGCAGACGCACCCTGATCTGCCGCAAGATACGGGATTTACCGAATTGCGCGGCGCGATGCTGGCCTTGACGGCGCGGGAGGGGGAACTGGCGGCAACGGCGCGGGCCTTGTCATTGTGGCATGCGACGCACAGCTTTTGCGCGGCTTGCGGGGCGGCATCGGTGCCAGCGATGGCCGGGTGGCAGCGAAACTGTGCAGCGTGCGGGGCGCATCATTTTCCGCGCACGGACCCGGTGGTCATCATGCTGGTGACGCATGGCAACCGGGTGCTTTTGGGGCGCAGTCCGGGCTGGCCCGAGGGGATGTATTCATGCCTTGCGGGCTTTGTGGAGCCGGGTGAGACGATCGAGGCCGCGGTGCGGCGTGAGGTGCTGGAAGAGGCGGGTATCCGGGTGGGTGCTGTGCGCTATGTGGCGAGCCAGCCCTGGCCGTTTCCGACATCCTTGATGCTGGGCTGCGTAGGTGAGGCGGTCACAGACACCATCACGGTGGACCCGGCAGAGCTGGAAGATGCGCTGTGGGTGACGCGCGAAGAAATGGTCGGCGTGATGATGGGGGAACACTCGCGCATCAAACCAGCGCGAAAAGGGGCGATTGCACATTTCCTGATTGCAAACTGGTTGGCTGACAGGCTTGACTAAAACGAAGGCACCCGGCGCGCGAAAAATCGCGCAAGTCAAC
>JANNBG010000804.1:0-3368 GCA_031385205.1 Rhodobacterales bacterium | reverse complement strand
CACAAGACCTTGTCGAATACGGTGAAATAGACGGCTGGGCGATTATGGTGGACCCGACCGTGGGCAATGGTTGCCTGATGCAGTCTGACTTTGAAGATGGATCATCCGTCCGCATCGGGCTGAACCCGTCGGGAGGCAATGGTTATGTGGCGGCCTTTAACGCGGGCTGGGGCGATATTGCGGATGGCACGGCCTATCCGGTGTCATTCCTGCTGGACGAGGAAAAGTATGAGGCCGAGGCGAATGGCATGCATATGGGTGATACGCCGGGTGTGGTCATTCCGTTCGATTCAGAGGAATTTCTGGCCGACATCATTCAGCGCAACACGATGACGCTGATGTCGGGTGAGACGGAAGTGATGGTGATTGACTTGTCGGGCACGGATACGGCGATTGAAGAGGTGATCGCCTGTCAGGGGGCACAGGGGTAATGCACCCTATAAGCCTGCGGCAGGGCATGTCGCAGGCGTTGCTATGCGTATTTGTGCAAACAGAAAACGGGTGGGGGCGTGATGGTGTTGGTGTTTGCGCATGCGGACAGTGCGGGGCATGTGACGCCGCCGGGGCATCCGGAACAAGTGGCGCGGTTGGGGGCGGTGGAGCGGGGGCTTTCGGGGCTGCGGCTGGAGCGGCGTGTTGCGCCACTTGGGCAGGATGCGGATATTTTGCGGTGCCATCCGGCGGGATACCTGGCGCGGGTGCGGGCGGTGGTGCCGGATCAGGGTTGGGTGCCGCTGGATGGGGATACTTATCTTTCGCCGGGGTCGTTGGATGCGGCGCTGCGGGCGGTCGGTGGAGCGTGCGCGGCGGTGGATGCGGTGATGGAGGGGGGCCGCGCCTTTGTGGTGGCACGGCCGCCGGGGCACCATGCGGAAACTGATACGGCGATGGGGTTTTGTGTGTTTGGCACAGTGGGAATCGCGGCGAAGCATGCGCTGGAAGTGCATGGGTTAACGCGTGTGGCCGTTGTGGATTTCGACGTGCATCATGGCAATGGCACGCAGGATTTGCTGTGGGATGAGGCGCGGTGTTTGTTCATCAGTAGTCACCAGATGCCGTTGTATCCGGGGTCCGGGGCGGCCAGTGAGCGGGGCGCGCATGGGCAGATCATCAACATCCCTTTGCGCGAGGGCGGCACGGGGGCTGCGATGCGCGACATCTATGCGGCACAGGTGATCCCGGCTTTGCGGGCGTATTCTCCGGAACTTCTGCTGATTTCCGCAGGGTTTGATGCACATGAAGATGATCCTTTGGCGGGGCTGCGCTGGCAGGCGGCGGATTACGCATGGATCACGCAGGCTTTGGTCACTGTGGCAGGGGCGCGGGTGGTTTCTTGTCTGGAAGGCGGCTATGATTTGCCAGCTTTGGAAGCCTGTGTGGCGGCGCATGTGGGGGCGTTATGACGGATAAACCAATTGACGGGATGAGTTTCGAGGAGGCGATGCTGGCCTTGGAACAGGTGGTGGGTTCCTTGGAAAAGGGCGAAGTGCCGCTGGAGCAATCCATCGCGCTGTATGAACGGGGTGCCGCATTGCGCAAACATTGCGCGGGCAAGCTGCGCCTTGCCGAGGAAAAAGTGGAACTGATCCGGGCACAGGAAGGCCGCGCGGTGGGTGTGACGCCCGTGGAGGGGATGTGAGGTTTCAGGATCGGCTGACGGCAGTGGCGGGGCTGATCGAGGCGCATCTGGTGCAGGGTCTGGCGGCCAAGCCGGATGTGCCGGTGGTGGATGCGATGCGCTATGCGGTGCGGGGCGGCAAGCGGCTGCGGGGGTTTCTGGTGCTGGAAGGGGCGGCGCTGCACGGCATTGACGGGGCGATGCCTGCGGCAGCGGCGGTCGAGGCGATGCATGCGTACAGCCTGGTACATGATGATTTGCCCTGCATGGATGACGATGCTTTGCGGCGTGGGCAGCCGACGGTGCATGTGAAATGGGATGAGGCAACGGCGGTTCTGGCGGGGGACGCGTTGCAGACGCTTGCGTTTGAGTTGCTGTGCGATGCGGGTTTGGGGTCGGGCGATGTGCGGGTGGCACTTGTGGCGGGGCTTGCCAAGGCCAGCGGGGCCGAGGGCATGGTGTTGGGGCAGGCGCTGGATATTGCGGCGGAAACGGCTGTGCGGCCTTTGACGCTGGCGCAGATTGCGGCGTTGCAGGCGGGCAAGACGGGGGCGCTGATTACATGGGCGGCGATGGCGGGGGCGGTGATGGCGGGGGCGGATACGGGGCCGCTCAGGGCCTATGGCGATGCGCTGGGGCTGGCGTTTCAAATTGCGGATGATGTGCTGGACGTGGAAGGCGACGCGGGCAAGGCGGGCAAGCGTCTGGGCAAGGATGCGGATGCGGGCAAGGCCACGTTTGTATCATTGCTGGGGCTGGATGGGGCTAAATGCCGGGCGCAGGCGTTGGTGGATGAGGCCTGTGCGGCCTTGGCGGGATATGGCGCTAAGGCGGACTATCTGAAGGCGGCGGCGCGCTTCGCCATCACGCGGGAGAGTTGAGTTATGGACCGACCTAAGACGCCAGTGCTGGACCGGGTAATTATTCCGGCGGATATGAAGGGACTGTCTGACCGCGAATTGCGGACGCTGGCCGATGAGGTGCGGGCGGAGACGATTTCTGCGGTATCGGTGACGGGCGGGCATCTGGGGGCGGGTCTGGGCGTGGTGGAACTGACCGTGGCGCTGCACGCGGTGTTTGATGCGCCACGGGACAAGATCATCTGGGATGTGGGGCACCAGTGTTATCCGCATAAGATACTGACCGGGCGCAGGGATCGGATCCGCACGTTGCGCATGGAAGGCGGCTTGTCGGGGTTCACCAAACGCAGCGAGAGCGCCTATGACCCGTTTGGGGCGGCGCATTCTTCGACCTCCATCTCGGCGGCTTTGGGGTTTGCCGTGGCGCGCGATCTGGGGGGTGATCCGGGCGATGCGATTGCGGTGATCGGCGATGGGGCGATGTCTGCGGGCATGGCCTATGAGGCGATGAACAATGCAGGCTATTTGAAAAAGCGCCTGATCGTGATCCTGAACGATAATGAGATGAGCATAGCACCCCCGGTGGGGGCCTTGGCGTCATATCTGACGCGGCTGTATGCGGGCGGGCCTTTCCATGAATTGAAGGCGGCGGCGAAAGGGGCGGTCAGCCTGTTGCCGGAACCGTTTCAGGAAGGCGCGCGGCGGGCCAAGGAAATGCTGAAAGGCATGACGGTGGGTGGCACGCTTTTTGAGGAGCTGGGGTTTTCCTATCTGGGGCCGCTGGATGGGCATGATCTGGACCAGTTGTTGCCGGTATTGCGCACGGTGAAGGCAAGGGCGACGGGGCCGATGCTGATCCATGTCATCACGAAAAAGGGCAAGGGCTATGC
>JANNBG010000787.1:0-5846 GCA_031385205.1 Rhodobacterales bacterium | reverse complement strand
GGACGCGGTTGGGCTGAACAGTCAGGCGATTCTGGTGCGGGCGTCGCATCAGATGCGGGCGTTTGAGGACCGGTTTTTGACGATTGGCTTGCCGTATCGGGTGATCGGGGGGCCACGGTTTTATGAACGGCTGGAGGTGCGCGATGCGATGGCGTATTTCCGGCTGGCCTGTTCGCCGGATGACGATCTGGCGTTTGAGCGGGTGGTGAATACGCCGAAACGGGGCTTGGGCGACAAGGCGCAGGCGGATATTCAACGGGCCGCGCGGGCGGGGCAGGGGCCTTTGTTGGGGGGTGCAAAGGGCCTGCTGGCGCAGGGGGCGATTGGCGGCAAGGGTGCGGGGCAGTTGCGTGCGTTTTGCGACGGGATTGACCGCTGGCATGCGGCCACACGGGTGGCGAATTATGACCATGTGCGGCTGGCCGAGACGATTTTAGAGGAGTCTGGCTATACCGAAATGTGGCAGCAGGACAAAACGCCCGAGGCTCCGGGGCGGCTGGAAAACCTGAAGGAATTGGTCAAGGCGCTGGAGCAGTTCGAGAACCTGCAGGGGTTTCTGGAGCACGTCAGCCTGATTATGGAGAATGATACGGAGGAGGCGGCGGAAAAGGTCAGCATCATGACGCTGCACGCGGCCAAGGGGTTGGAATTTCCCGCCGTGTTTTTGCCGGGCTGGGAGGATGGGTTGTTCCCCAGCCAGCGCAGCATGGACGAAAGCGGCGTGAAGGGCTTGGAGGAGGAACGCCGTCTGGCCTACGTCGGCATCACACGGGCGGAACGCGTATGTACGATTTCCTTTGCGAGCAACCGCAGGGTGTACGGGCAATGGCAATCACAGTTGCCCAGCCGCTTTATCGACGAATTGCCACCGGACCATGTAGAGGTTTTGACGCCACCGGGGCTGTATGGCGGGGGGTATGGGGCGGCGGCACCTTCGTTCGGGTCCAGTCTGGAAGAGCGGGCGGTGAAGGCGGATGTGTATAACTCACCCGGCTGGCGGCGGTTGCAGGACCGCAGTGCGGTGCGGGGGATGGGGCAGCCGCGTGAAGCGCGCAATGTGACGATTGATGCGACAGCGATCAGCGCCTATGCGCGTGGCGACCGGGTGTTTCATGACAAGTTCGGCTATGGGACGGTTGTGGGGATTGAGGGCGACAAGCTGGATATCCATTTCGACAAGGCGGGCGATAAGAAGGTGATCGCGCGGTTCGTGATGGATGCGGACCATGCGGATGACGTGCCGTTTTAGGGGCTGCTCCTCCGCCCTGCGGGCGACGTCGCGATGCGGCAGTCTGATATGCGGTGTTGGCTGAAAGCGTAGGGGGCTGTCTGCCCCCTCTTTTCCCCGAACTGCGTTCGTGGAAAATTCACCCCCGAAGATAGTGAGGAACAGAGGAAGCCATCTGGGTGGCGTTGTGGTGCCTCTGATGGGCTATGCGCGCAGGGCATTGATGGCTTCGGTCAGGTCGATTGCCCCGTCATAAAGAGCGCGGCCCGAAATGGCACCGGCGATGACGCCGGTATCGCGCAAGGCGCGCAGGTCGGCTATCGAGGAGACGCCGCCGGAGGCAATGACGGGGATCATCACAGCGCGGGCGAGGGCGGCGGTGGCATCAATATTCGGGCCGCCCATGGCGCCATCGCGGTCGATGTCGGTGTAGATGATGGCGGCCACACCTGCATCTTCAAAGCTGCGGGCGAGGTCGGTGGCCATCACATTCGTCTCATGCGCCCAGCCTTTGGTGGCCACGCGGCCCTGCCGGGCGTCGATGCCGACGGCGACCTGGCCGGGGAAGGCGCGTGCGGCTTGCCTGACAAGATCAGGGTTTTCCACTGCCACTGTGCCGAGGATCACGCGGGAAAGCCCTTTTTCCAGCCAAGCGGAAATGGTGGCCATATCCCTGATGCCGCCACCCAGTTGCACGGGCCCGGTAACGCGGGACAGGATCGCCTCTACCGCCTGCGCGTTCACCGGGTGGCCTGCAAACGCGCCATTCAGATCGACCAGATGCAACCACGCGCAGCCCGCATCCTGAAAGGCGCGGGCCTGTGCGGCGGGATCAGTGCCGAACACGGTGGCCGCATTCATATCACCGCGCAGCAGGCGCACGCAGTGGCCATCCTTCAGGTCAATCGCGGGGTAGAGGATCATGGCAGGCTCCTTCGCGGCCCCTTTGGCAGGTTGTGGCCGCTTTGTGAAGGGACGTGGCGTCAGACTTGATTGGGGGGGCGGTTGGGAGAAGGATGTGTGAGGCTTTGGGAGGAGTGACGATGAAAATCTGGATGGCGGCGGCGTTCGTTCTGGTGGCGGGTATGGCGCAGGCGGACCCTTTGGAAGGGATGTGGAAAACAGCAGCGGATGATAACGGCAATTCGGGGCTGATCGAGGTGACGGTCTGCGGTGATGCGCTGTGCGGGACGCTTATCAAGGCGTTTGATGGCAGTGGCGCGCAGATTGAAAGCCCGAATGTGGGGCGCAAGCTGATCTGGGATACGCAGCCCACGGGCGATGGCCAGTACCGGGGCATGGTTTATTCGCCGGACCGGGATGCGGAGTATAAGTCGAAACTACAGTTGACCGGCGACAGCCTTTCCGTATCGGGTTGTCGGTTCGGGATTTGCCGTGAAGGTGGTGTCTGGGCGCGGCAGTAAGGCGAAGGTTCGATTTGTGCAATTCTATCGGCTGTGACGCGGTCTTTTACGGCTTCCATTGCAGGAAATTTGCTATGAGCCGCAGCCCCGTGGCTTGTGACTTTTCCGGGTGGAACTGCATGCCCAGCATGTTGTCACGGCCGATGATGGCTGTGGTGGCACCAGCGTAATCGACATGGGCCAGCAGATGGGCGGGGTTTGCGACGCGCATGTGGTAGGAATGCACGAAATAGGCATGGTCGCCGCTGGTGATGCCCTGCAAGACGGGGTGGGGCTGGTCGATGACCAGATCGTTCCAGCCCATGTGGGGGACTTTCAGGCTGGGGTCAGACGGGGTGATGCGGATGATATCACCGCCGATCCAGTCAAAACCGGGGGTATCGGTGTATTCGTGCCCCCATGTCGCCATCATCTGCATGCCGACGCAGATGCCAAGGAAGGGGCGGCCTTTGTGCAGGACTGCCTCGGATATCGCCTGAAACAACCCGCCGTCACCCAAGGCGGCGCGGCAGGCGGGGAAAGCGCCATCACCGGGCAGCACGATGCGGTCGGCGCGGGCGACGTCTTCGGGGTGCGATGACACCAGCACCTGCCCCACGCCATCCGCCATGCGCTGAAACGCTTTGGCGGCGGAGTGCAGGTTGCCGCTATCGTAGTCGACGAGGACGGTCAGGCTCACAATGAGCCCTTGGTGGAGGGGATGCCGGTCATGCGCGCGTCCGGTTCGACCGCCATGCGCAGCGCGCGGGCGACGGCTTTGAAGGCGGCCTCGGCGATGTGGTGGCTGTTCATGCCGTGCACGAGGTCAACATGCAGGGTGATGCCGCCATGCGTGGCGAGCGCCTGAAAGAATTCGCGCACCAGTTCGGTATCGAAGGTGCCGATTTTCCCCGTGGGGAAATCGACGTTCCACACAAGGTAGGCGCGGCCCGACAGATCGAGCGCGCAACGCACCTGTGCGTCATCCATGGCCAAGGCGCATTCGCCATAGCGCCGGATGCCGCGTTTGTCACCCAAGGCGGCGGCGATGGCTTGCCCGATGGCGATGCCGGTATCCTCCACGCTGTGGTGATCGTCGATGTGCAGATCACCGGTGGTATGCACATCCATGTTGATCAGGCTGTGGCGCGATAACTGATCCAGCATGTGGTCAAAGAACCCGATGCCGGTGCGCATGGTGTGGGTGCCGGTACCATCCAGATCGACGGTGACGGTGATCGCCGTTTCATTCGTTTTGCGGGTGATGGTGGCGCTGCGCATGGGGTGGCCTTTCGGGTTGGTCAGGGCCTTCTAATGCGGGAATGCGTTTGGGCCAAGGGGTTCGTCGGGCTGAGGGCGGCTGACATAAACTTTCATGGCGGGACGTGGGTTTTGACCGGATTGGGGTATTCGGGGCGGTGGGGCTTGAAAGTTTCGCCGTGGGCGATGCAGATGCTGCACTGATGGCTTTTCGCAACGCATTCACGGTGTAAATCATGGTCCACAAAAGCAACCGCCCGACCGTCGCCGATATCCGCGCCATGAAGGCACGGGGTGAGAAGATGTCGATGCTGTATGTGACCAGCCTGGACGAGGCGGCGGCGGCGGATGCGGCGGGTATCCATATGCTGTCGATCGAGGCGAAGTATTTCACGCCCGATATGCGCGCAGCGGCGGGGCGGTGTTTTGTGCAGGTGGGGCTGCCATTCGGGCAATACGGGCCCCATGTGACGGGGGAGGATTACCTGCGCGCGGCCTTCCATTATCAGAAAATGGGCGGCGACAGTTTCTATTGTGCGGCGTCGTTCGATATTCAAAAGCTGCTATGCGATAACCATGTGCCGATTGTGGCGCATGTGGGGATGAACCCGAATGTCGTGACCTGGACGGGCTGGCGTGCGGTGGGCAAAACGGCCGTGGAGGCGCGGGCGGTGTGGGACCATGTGAAAAAGCTGGAGGCGATTGGGGCGTTCGGGGCAGAGCTGGAGGTGGTGCCGGACCGTCTGGGGGCGCTGATTAGTGCCAACACGCCGCTGATCATGCTGGGCATGGGGGCGGGGCCGGGGGCGGATGCGCAATATCTGTTTGCCGAGGATGTTTTGGGCTGCACCGATGGGCATAAACCACGGCACGCAAAGACCTATCGCAATTTCGCGGTAGAATATGCGCGGTTGCAGGCGGAGCGGATTGCGGCATTCAAGGAATATATCGTGGATGTGAATGCGGGGGCATACCCTGAGGCACAGCACAACGTGGCGATGGCGGATGCGGAGTTTGAGGCGTTGAAGGCGGGGCTGGGTCTATAGCGTCAGCGCCTAAAGGCATTCGCCGCCATCCACGACCAAAGCCTGACCCGTCATGAAACTGGACTGGTCCGAGGCGAGGTAGACGATGCTGGCCGCAATCTCATCCACTGTGGCCCAGCGGCGCATGGGGATGGATGTGGCGATGTAGGATTCAAGCTGCGCGCGCCCGCCCATCTGCGCCGCGAACCCGGCGTTGAAAGGCGTGTCGACAAAGCCGGGGCACAGCGCGTTGCAACGCACGTTATCGGCGGCGTAGTCGGCGGCAATCTGGCGGGCCATTGCGATAACGGCATGTTTGGTCGTGGTGTAGGCGATCATGCCCCGGTCATATTGCACGCCAGAATTTGACGCGGTGATGATGATGGACCCGGCCTTTTGGGCGCGCATATGCACCATGGCGGCGCGGGCCGCGATGAAATGGGCGCGCACGTTCAGCCGCCATGACGCATCCATGGCATCACAGGTGACATCCAGCAGCTTACCCGGAATTTGGATGCCGACATGCGAATGCAGGATATCCAGCCGACCGCGCCCAGCAACCGTGTCGATGGCCGCCGTGACCGCCACCTCATCCGCCGCATCAAGCGCCATGGCATCGGCCCTGCCGCCGTTGGCCGTAATTTCAGCCACCACCGCCATGGCCAGCGCACCATCCAGATCAGTGACCGTCACATCGGCCCCTGCGCGGGCAAGGGCTATGGCCCCGGCCCGGCCGATACCGGAGCCTGCACCCGTCAAAAACGCGATCCGACCCTGCAGCAGCATCAGGCGGCCCCTTTTTTGGGGTCGCGGCGCAAGATCAGTTGTGCAGTGACCAGCAGCAGCAAAGACACGGCCAGCACCATGGTGCCAATGGCGTTGATTTCTGGCGTCACGCCACGGCGGATGGACGAGAACACATAGATCGGC
>JANNBG010000783.1:0-2500 GCA_031385205.1 Rhodobacterales bacterium | reverse complement strand
GGCGGGCGCAAGGTCTTGGTGGCGCAGGTTTTGGGGCAGGTATTCATGAAGCGGCCGTTTGATGACCCGTTTTCGGCAATAGAAACGGTGTTGAAGACGAACCCGTTGGGTGGGGCGATACAGGCGGCGATTGTGGATGTGCACGCAGAGGCGACATCAGAGAAGATGGCGCTGGGGCATTGGTGCGATGGGCAGGCATCGCTGGTGGTGGGCACGCATACGCATGTGCCGACAGGGGATGCGCAAATCTTGGACAAGGGCACGGCGTATCTGACGGATGCAGGGATGTGCGGCGATTACAATTCTGTCATCGGGATGGAAAAGATGGAGCCGCTGCGGCGGTTCATCACGGGCATGCCGAAGGCGCGATTTGAGCCGGCGGAAGGTGAGGCGACGCTGTCGGGGGTCTATGTGGAGACGGATGATCGCACGGGGTTGGCCACACGGGTGGTGATGGTGCGGGTGGGCGGGCGGTTGCAGCAGGCGGTTCCGTGAACGAACGGCGGTTGTATGTGGGTACGCTTTGCCTGTTGGGCCTTGGATGGGGTGTCACGCAGCCGCTTGGCAAGATTGCGACCAGCACGGGGCATCAGCCGTTTGGGTTGATTTTCTGGCAGTTGGTCATCTGTTCGCTTGTACTGGGGGCGATGTCATTGCCACGGGGCAAGGGGTTGGTGTTCCGGCGGGAGGCGCTGCAATTTTACGTCGTGGTGGCGCTGTTGGGGACGTTGATCCCGAATTACACATTTTACATATCGGTCACGCATCTGCCTGCAGGGATCATGTCGATCCTGATTTCGACGATCCCGCTGATTGCGTTTCCCCTGGCGCTGGCGCTGGGGATTGACCGGTTCAGTGTTTTGCGCCTGTGCGGTTTGCTGCTGGGGGTGGCCGGGGTGGCGTTGATTGCTTTGCCTGACGGCAGTCTGCCTGCCGCCGGCTTGGTGGCCTATCTACCTTTGGCGATGTTGGGGCCTTTGTTCTATGCAACGGAAGCGACCTATGTGGCCAAGTGGGGCACGGCGGGGCTGGACCCGGTTCAGGCAATGTTCGGGGCGTCTGTCGTGGGGGCGGTGCTGTGTCTGCCACTGGCACTGGCATCGGGGCAGTTCATTGACCCGACAGCCGTGTGGGGCCGGGCGGAGTGGGCGCTGATGGCATCATCGGGCATTCATGCACTGGTCTATGCATCCTATGTCTGGCTGGCGGCACGGGCGGGGTCTGTCTTTGCGTCGCAGACGTCCTACCTTGTGACGGCGACGGGATTGATCTGGGCAATGGTCCTGCTGGGAGAGCGGTTTTCGCCTGTGGTATGGCTTGCGCTTGTGGTCATGCTGTCAGGTGTGGCATTGGTGCAGCCGCGCGGTGCGGCAAAGGCTGGGATGCGCATCTGACCCGGGGCAACCGATAGGACCATCATGATCGGAACTGGCATTCCTGCCGAATGGCAGCCACTTGTGGCGCTGTTCATCGTTGTGGCCATGTTAATCCTGTTCGTACGCGAGACCTATCCTGTCGAAGTGACAGCAATTGGTGGGGCCGCGGTGATGCTGGTGTCGGGTATCCTGCCGGTTAAGGATGCAGGCAGTGTGCTGTCCAACCCGGCACCCTGGACGATTTTGATGATGTTTCTGGTGATGGGTGGTCTTGTACGCACGGGCGCGCTGGAGATGCTGATCTCATTGACGGAACGCCATATCGGCAATCGGCCCAAGACGACGATTGTGGCGCTGTTCGCGTTTGTTGCGGGGGCATCGGCGTTTATGAACAACACGCCATTGGTGGCCGTGATGATCCCCGTGGTCATGCAGATTGCCATCAGGATGCAGGTAGCCCCGAGCAAGTTGTTGATTCCGCTGTCTTATATGACGGTTTTGGGTGGCATGATCACGCTGATCGGCACGTCAACGAACCTTTTGGTGGATGGTGTGGCGCGGGATGCTGGGCTGGCGCATTTTAACCTGTTTGAAATCGCACCTTTGGGCATTGCGATGACGCTGGCGGGCGGTTTGTATCTGGCGCTGTTCGGCAACCGGCTTTTGCCATCGCGGCAGAGCATGGGGATGATGCTGTCAGACCGGCGCAAGATGAAGTATTTCACGGAAGTGGCGGTTCCTGAAGGATCGACGCTGATCGGGCAGGCGGTGCAGCAGATTGACCTGTTCAAGCGGGACGGCGTGCGGTTGATCGACGTGCTGCGGGGCGATGCATCCTTGCGGCGGGATATGGCCTCAGTGGAATTGCAGGCGGGTGACCGCGTGGTTTTGCGCACAGAGATGACGGAGTTGCTGGGTCTGCAGGCGCGCCGCGATGTGCAACTGGTCGACGTGGACAAGCTGACATCGGTGCAGACGGAAACGGTGGAGGTGCTGATCTCGCCCGGCTGCCGGATGGAAGGGCGCAGTCTGGGCGAGTTGCGGCTGCGGCGGCGGTACGGGGTGTATGTGCTGGCGGCACACCGGCGCAATCAGAACATCGGACGGCAGTTGGATGATCTGGT
>JANNBG010000151.1:0-1646 GCA_031385205.1 Rhodobacterales bacterium | reverse complement strand
ATCCTGCGCCGCCAGTTGCAGAATGAAGAGGTCTACCTGCACCGCGATCTGCCGCCGACAGCCCGCCCCTACCGCGATGATTTCCACGCCGCCGCCCTTGGCGCTGCTGCTGAATGAGGTTCTGATGCCCACCTGGATTGCCGCCTGCACAACAGACGCGATTGACAAAGAAGACCTGATCCGGTTTGACCACGCCGGTGCCACTTATGCCATCTACCACGCCCCGGACGGCGCGTTTTATGCCACTGCAGGTCTGTGTACGCACGAGTCCGTGCATCTGGCCGACGGGCTGGTCATGGACTACCGCATCGAATGCCCCAAACATAACGGCCAGTTCGACTATCGCACCGGCGAGGCGAAACGTGCCCCTGTCTGCGTGAACCTGCGGACATTTCCGGTCAAGGTCGAGGGCGATCAGGTCTTTATAGACATCGGGTAAAACATCGCGTCGCCCGAAGTGCCTGCCCAAAAAAGAACCTTCGCTTTTCGTCCCGTTCCCCCTAGATGTCTGCACAACAAGGGGGCGCCATGGCCAGAGATCCGCTTTTCATCGTTGCCTCAATCGCGGCACTTGGCGTGCTGGCGATTCTGATGGTCGGCATTGGCGGGTTTGCCAAAGGTGGCGATTTCAACAAAAAGCATGCCAACCGCATCATGCGCTATCGCATCATTGCGCAATTCTTTGCGGTCATCCTGATCGTCGCCTTTGCATGGCTGAACTCTGGGGGAAACTGATGGTCGTTCTGTCGAAAATCTATACCAAAACCGGTGATGCCGGCGAAACCGCTCTTGGCAATGGCGCACGCGTTGCCAAGCATTCCCTGCGCGTGTCCGCCTATGGCACTGTGGATGAGGTGAACGCTACCGTCGGCCTCGCCCGTCAGCATGCCAGCGGTGACATGGATGCCGCCCTTGCCCGCATCTCCAACGACCTGTTCGATCTGGGGGCCGATCTTTGTACGCCCGATATGCACATGGACGAAACCCTGCCCTACACCCCCCTGCGCATGGTCGAAGGCCAGGTTCTGCGGTTGGAGCGTGAAATTGACGTGCAGAATGCCAAACTCACCCCCCTCCGCAGCTTTATCCTGCCCGGCGGCTCCGCCCTTGCCACTTACCTGCACCTCTGCCGCACTGTCTGCCGCCGTGCAGAACGCCTGACAGTGGAACTCGCCACGATGGAGCAGGTGAACACCGAGGCTGTCAAATACCTCAACCGCCTGTCCGACTGGTTCTTTGTTGCAGGCCGCATCGCCAATAATGACGGCAAGGATGATGTGCTGTGGGTGCCCGGCCTGACCCGCGACGTGTGATAAACGCGGCGTCCTGTCCCACCCATGCGTCGCATTTGGCCTGTAAGAATGTTGCGCAGCAGCGTATTCAGTCGCCAAAGACACGGGGCCCCTGCGCCCAAAGCATAAGGATTCGTGCCGATGAAGGTTCTTGTCCCAGTCAAACGGGTGATCGATTACAACGTAAAGGTCCGCGTCAAGGCCGACGGGTCAGGCGTTGACCTTGCCAACGTCAAAATGTCGATGAACCCATTCGACGAAATCGCGGTGGAAGAGGCCATCCGTCTGCGCGAAAAGGGCATCGTAACCGAAGTCATCGTCGTGTCCATACGTGAAGCAGTCGCAGGAAACCCT
>JANNBG010000703.1:0-5020 GCA_031385205.1 Rhodobacterales bacterium | reverse complement strand
CTTGCGATGCCCGAAGGTGGCGAAGATGACGCGCGGCAGTTTTACGCGGGAATTCTCGCACTGACCGAGGTTGAAAAGCCGGAGGCGTTACGCGCGCGGGGTGGGGTTTGGTTCAAAACCGGCGGCATTCGCATTCACCTTGGAGTTGAACGGCCGTTCGTCTCTGCGAAAAAGGCCCATCCGGCGCTTCAGGTGGCATCGCTGCAGGATGTTGTAACACGACTGCGCGCACAGGGTGTTACGTGCCGTCCTGACATCGATCTTCCGGGGATCAAAAGGGTGTATGTGAGCGATCCCTTTGGAAACCGCATTGAATTGCTGGAAGTAATCGCGAATTTCTAAGCGGAGAGAGAGAACGACATCTTATCAGGCGACGTGTCACAGGTGGGGTGCACTGCGCGCCGATGGCCCGCAAGGTTTGCCGCAATTCCACCGTGCAATCTGCGCAAATTCGCCCCAACTGTTTCAGATATTGCACCAATCGCGCGGCAGGCTATCGTCGCCACAATCGTTTGATGAGTGAGAGTGCCATGGCGACAAAGACCAAAACGGCGATCAACCTGACCGACCTTGCGGATCAGTTCGGATCTGACAAAGGGTCAACCAAACACCGCTATACCGAACTCTATCACATGCTGCTGCACCCATACCGCAATCAGGCGATCAATTTTCTGGAAATGGGTCTGCTGATCGGCGGGCCGGAGCATGGCATCGACGCGGACCGGGTGACGGCGGACCTGCCATCCATCCGCATGTGGCTGGAGTATTTTCCAAAGGCCAAAATCCACGGGCTGGATGTATCAGATTTCGCATGGTTCGCGCATGATCGGTTCACCTTTCATCGCTGCGATATGGATGCGCGCGCGAATATCGCGACGGCAGCACGCACGATGCCTGCGCTGGATGTGGTGATCGACGATGCCAGCCATGCATCGCACCATCAGCAGAACGGGTTTCTAGAACTATTCCCGCAGGTCAAATCGGGGGGGCTGTACATCATCGAAGATCTGCGCTGGCAGCCGGAGGCCTATGAGCAAAAGGGCATCACGAAAACGGCGGACCTGTTCCGGGGCTATGCGGAAAACCGCAGTTTTGCCCATGCGGATGCAGGCATGCAGGCGGCATTCGGGGCGCTGGCGGGGGATATCTCGGGGTGTTTCGTGTTTCAGGTGCGCTATGACAAAAAGCGCAAGGATCAGGTGGCGGTGATTCACAAGCGGTAGAGGTGGGCACAAGCGGCGATTGCGGCGGCAGGGGATCCGTGGTTTGTCGGGGCAAATCACTGGGAGACGACGATGCACGCGATGACCGTATTGCCGATGGACCGCACGCTGGGTGCGCTGGCCAATATTCTGACGAAGGCCGAGGCACATTGCACGGCAAAGAACATCAAACCAGAGGCATTGCTGAATTTCCGGCTGTTCCCGGACATGTTGCCGTTCACCAAACAGGTGCAACTGGCCTGTGATTTCGCAGCACGCTGTGCGGCACGGCTGGCAGGGGAAACACCGCAGGCCTTTGCGGATACCGAAACGACATTTGCCGAATTACAGGCGCGCATTGCGGCAGCGCGGGCCTATTTGGCAACGTTTCCGGCCAGTGCCTATGACGATGCGGCGACGCGTGTCATCACGTTCAAGGCGGGGCCTGCGGATATGACGCTGACAGGGGCGGCCTTTCTGATCGGCTATGCGACGCCGCAATTCCACTTTCACGCAACGACGGCTTACAACATCCTGCGCCATAATGGGGTGGAGATCGGCAAGCGCGATTACATGGGGGCCTAACGCTCTGCTGCGCGTGCGCGCGCGGCCTGCCAAGCGACCACGCCGAGCAGAAGGGCAAGGGCTGCATAGGTAATGCGGAACCCCAGATGTTCGGCGACAAAGCCAATGCTGGCGGGGGCCACAAGGATGCCGGAATAACCCAGCATGGTGACAGATGCGATGGCGGTGCCTGCCGACAGGCCGGGGTGGTTGCCTGCGGCGGAAAAGATGATGGGGATCATGTTGGCCACGCCAATGCCCGCAAAGGCAAAGCCCGCAAAGGCAAAGGCGGGCGAGGGGGCGAGGGCGGCGGCACCAAGGCCCACAGCCCCGATCAGGCCGGAGGCGCGCAGGGTTGCAACGGCGCCAAAGCGGTTGCGGACAGAATCGCCGGCAAAGCGCATAATGGCCATGGTACCCATGAAGGCGGCAAAGCCGAGGGTGGAGGCGGCTTGCCCCGCGCCCAGTTCCTTTTGCAGATAAAGCGCACCCCAATCCATCACCGAGCCTTCGGGCACCATGGACAGCAGGGCCATAACGCCCAGCAGCCATAAGGACAGATCGCGCGGGAACAGGGCATCGCGCGGCGCGTCAGGGGCGGTGTGATGGGCCGTCGCCTGCAGGACGCGCGGCATGGCGGACAGCACGAGGGTCAGGCACAGCGCGCCAGCCAGCAGCGCCTCGGTCATGGGCCCATATTGGGCGACGATCCAGCCACCGACGCCCGCGCCGAAAAACCCGCCAAGGCTCCAGAAGCCATGCAGGGATGACATGATGGCGCGGCCGAGGCGTTGTTCCACCTCGACCGCATTGGCGTTCATCGACACATCCATGGTGCCAAGAAACGCCCCCAGCAAGGCCATGGTCAGGGCCAGCACGGGCAGGTTGGGGGCCAGCACGACCAGTGGCAGGGCGGGTACAAGGGCAAAGGCGAAGGTGCGCAGCACTTGCGTGGTGCCAAAGCGCGCAATCAGGCGACCAGCGGTCAGCATGGCGCCGACAGCGCCAATGCCGAGGAACAGGATGAGCAGGCCAAGGGTGGTTTCGGTGATGTGATGGCGCGGCAGTAAAAGGGGGATTTGCGGGGCCCATGCGCCGGTGACCATGCCATTGGCAAAGAACATGGCGGCGACCGCCCAGCGGGCCTGTTGGACAGAGCTGGTGGCGGTCGAGAGGCTGGCGGTCATGGCATGCATCCTGTGGCGTTGCGCCCGTGTTTAGGCGGATGTGCTGCGCAGGGGAAGGTGGGGGAGGGTCAGGAATTGTGACAGGGATTGAAACAGAGGGGCTGCTCCTCCGCCCTGCCGGGCGACGTCGCGATGGGGGAATGGATGGGAGAGGGCGGGAGGGTTGCAAGATGCGTATTTGGACAAACAGAAAACATCAGGTGCCGCGGGGTTTGGCGCGCAGGGTGGGGTCGGCCTGCGTGGGGTCTTCCGGCCAGGGGTGGCGGGGGTAGGCACCGCGCATATCGCGGCGGACATCGGCATAGCTGGTGGTCCAGAACCGGGGCAGATCCAGCGTGGTTTGCAGGGGTGCGCGGGCGGGGGACAGCAGAGTGATGCGCAGGGGTTGGCGGTTGGCCCCGATGGTGGGGTGGGTGGTGAGGCCAAACAGTTCCTGCAGGCGGACGGCGATGGAGGGGTGGTCATGGTCATAGTCGATGGGGGTTTTGTGGCCTAAAGGTGTGGTGAAATGGGCAGGCACGGTGGTGTCGAGGTGCTGGGTCTGGTCCCATGACAGCATGGCGACCAAGGCAGGGGTGAGGTCAAACGCGCGGATATCGGCGGTGGTTTTGATGCCGCTGATGTGGGGCAGCAGCCAGTCCTGCAGGGTATCCATCAGCGCGGCATCGGTGACATCGGGCCAGTCGGGCAGGCGGGCGAGTTGGATGCGGGCACGCAGGCGCAGGGCTTGCGGCGTCCACGGCAGGCCAAGCGCGCGGATACCATCGAGGACGGCAAGAGCTGTGGCATCCGGCGGGGCATCCCAATGTTGGTCTGTCAGGATCAGGGCACCGTACGCGTCTTGCTGACGCGTCAACACGCGGCCTTCACGCGGGGACCAGATGCAGAGGTGGCGCTGTTGGGTGCTGACCACGGTGCGCAATTCGGTCTCGGTCATCTGAATGGCCTGGCGGATGCGCGCCTCGCGCAGGTCACCATCCAGATCGGTGGCGACGATCAGGCGAGCCGATGCCATCGGGTCATGCGCATCCATGGTGGCCCCTTTGCCGCCCGATAGAACCCAACGCGGCGCATCGCCCTTGCGGCGCAGGCCAATACGGTCGGGATAGGCGAGGGCGGCCATCTGCGCCGTCGAGTAGGTAGTGGCGGTGGCAAGGCCCTTGGCCAGACGCGTCGCCTCCAGCCGGATGCGGTCAATGGTGGGGCGATGGGCATCGGGCGGCGGGGACAGGACGGCCTTCAGGCGCAGGGTCAGGTCAACGGATGCGCCGCGCAGGGGGTCGCGTTCCGCCAGCAGGGCGGCAAGCGTTGCGGCAGGCGCACCTGCGGTCAGCAGCATATGGGCAAGGCGGGGGTGCAGGGGTAGGGCGGCCAGCGCGCGGCCGTGGGGCGTGATGCGGGTGTTGCGCAGGGCACCAAGGGCTGTCAGCAGGGATTGCGCCTCGGCCAAGGGGCCGGGGGGCGGGGGGGTCAGGAAGGCGAGATCGGTGCTGCCCCACAGCGCAAGTTCAAGGGCAAGGCTGGTAAGGTCAGCCACCATGATTTCGGGTGGGGCAAAGGCCTGCAAGGCACCCTCCTCGCCCTTGGTCCACATCCGGTAACAGGTACCCGCCGCCACGCGGCCCGCGCGGCCTGTGCGCTGGGTCGCCTCGGCCTTTGTCACGCGTTCCGTCACAAGGCGCGACATGCCTGATGCCGCATCAAACCGCGCGCGGCGGGCGCGGCCTGCGTCAATGACCACGCGGATATCCGGGATGGTCAGCGAGGTTTCGGCGATGGCGGTGGCCAAGACGATCTTGCGGTTAGGGGCAGGGCCAAGCGCCGCGCGTTGGGCGGCGAAATCCATGGCGCCAAACAGCGGGCGGATGGTGCAATCCGGTATCTGACCAAGGGCGCTTTCGACCCGCCTGATTTCACCGATCCCCGGCAGGAAGACGAGGATGCCACCCTCTGTCTCAGCCACCGCCTGCCGGATCATGCCCGCCACCGCCCCCTCCAGCCGCAAAGACGCGTCGATCGGGCGGGGCAGCCAGCGGATATCGACGGGGAAGGCGCGCCCTTGTGAGG
>JANNBG010000148.1:0-9757 GCA_031385205.1 Rhodobacterales bacterium | reverse complement strand
GCCCGGAACGCGGCGCGCAAGACATGCGGGTCTTGGTCGCCCACAAGGCGAAAGCTGACCTTGGCATGCGCCATCGCGGGCAAGACGGTCTTGAAGCCGTCGCCGGTATAGCCGCCCCAGATGCCGTTCACCTCGGCCGTGGGGCGGGACCAGATCATTTCCAAGGGCGTGCGGTCCACCTCGCCTGCCGGGACACTGAGCCCGACATCGCCCAGAAATGTCGCATGGTCGAAGGACAGGTTCTGCCATTGGCTGCGGATGGCGTCGGGTAATTCTGTCACACCATCGTAAAAGCCGGGCACCTGCACGCGGCCATTGGCGTCATGCAGGCCTGCCAGAATGCGGGTCAGCACATGGATCGGGTTTTGCGCGGCCCCGCCATACATGCCGGAATGCAGGTCTTTATTGGCGGCGTGGATGGTCAGCTCTTCACCCAGCAAGCCGCGCAGCATGGTGACGATGGCGGGGGTTTTGCTCTCGAACAGGCCGGTATCGCAGATCAGGGCGATGTCGGCTTTGAGTTCCGCCGCGTTCTCTTGCATGAAAGGGATAAGGGAAGGGGAGCCGGATTCCTCCTCTCCCTCCAGAAAGATGGTCAAATGGCCGGGCAAAGTGCCATGCACGGCTTTCCAGGCGCGGCAGGCCTCCAGTATCGTCATCAACTGGCCTTTGTCGTCGGACGATCCGCGTGCGCGGATGACGGGGCCTTTGGCGGTGTCCTGAATGACCGGATCAAACGGGTCACGGTCCCACAGGGCCAAGGGATCAACGGGTTGCACGTCGTAATGGCCGTAAAACAGCAGATGCTTTCCCGGTCCTTTACAATGCGCGACGACCATCGGATGTCCGGGCGTTGCGCGGACCGATGCGTCAAACCCCAAACCCTGCAATTCCGCCACCAGCCAATCGGCGGCGCGCGCGCAATCGGCCGTGTAGGCGGGATCGGTGGAAATGGAGGGGATGCGGAGCAGGTCCATCAGCCGGTCCAAGGCGGCGGGCAGCATGTCGTCGATGTGGGCGAGAGTGGCGTCGAGTGTCATCGGATGCTCCTGTTTCGCCAGCAGCCTAACAGGCGCGGGGGCACTGTCCAGACAAGCGATGCAGGGGCGCAACGGCTGACCTGTCATACGAAAGCATAGGCGTTATGCTGCAGGTGCATTGCTGCGCCATGTTGGTGGCGGAAAAGCCTGCGCGGGCCGGTGGCAGACCACGCGAATCGGGGCTGGTTTGGGGCTGCCCGTGATGATGGTCAGACCGTGGCAAAGGGCACAGTTGACCCGCGCCTTTTCCTTACATCTTGTGTGGTGCGCGGGCCACAGCCCCAACCCTTGCGCGCGCTGCGTGTTTCGCCTGCAATCACAGGGAAATGCGTGCAATCAAAACGCCTTGCCGCGCGGGGTTCATCTGGGTGTTGTTACCGCTTTGGAAACACCGTACCGCAGCCCTGCGCCGATTCACGCGCATGCGGCATGCAGACCCTTTCTGCCCATGCAAATACCCTTGCCCTATGCTAGCTTACACGCAATACGAGAGCCGGGTGAGTCGCAGACAGCGCGGCCGCAAAAGACTGACGGGGGCAAGGCAAGACGCATGATTGGTTGGAGGGCGAAACCTTCGACAGCGGAAGGCGACAAGCCGAAGGGCTTTGACGACTTCGAGTTGCGGTTAGGCGACGTGATGCGCGGCGAGCGTGCCACGTTGGGCAAATCGCTGCTGGATGTGCAGCGCGAGTTGAAAATCAAGGCGACTTACATTGCGGCCATCGAAAACGCGGATGTGTCGGCGTTTGAAACGCAAGGCTTTGTGGCGGGCTATGTGCGGTCATACGCGCGCTATCTGGGGATGGACCCGGATGCGGCCTTTGCCAAGTTCTGCGTCGAGGCGAATTTTCAGGTGGCCCATGGCATGTCTGCGGCGGCGTCTTCGTCCGCGATCACGGCTGTGCGCAGCCGGGCGGGTGGCGAGATGCGCGACCCGTTCACCGATCCGAATGCCACCTTCATTCCGCGCGGCGAAAGCCTGTTTGCGCGGGTGGAACCGGGGGCTGTGGGGTCTGTGCTGGTGTTGGTGGCACTGATCGGGGCGCTGGGTTATGGTGGCTGGTCGGTGCTGCAAGAGGTGCAGCGTGTGCAACTGGCCCCGGTGGATCAGGCACCGGTTGTGGTGGCGGAACTTGACCCGCTGGGCAATGTATCGGAGGCAGTACCCTTGGTGCGGTCAGCCCCGGTGGCGGATGAACAGGCAAGTGCGGATGTGCAGCCGGACCCGCTGGACAGGTTGTACCGGCCTGCGGCGCTGGATGTGCCGGTGCTGACGGCGCGGGACGGGCCGATTTCGGCGATCAACCCGCGTGCGGGGGTGGATACGGCGCCAGTGGCAGTTGCGGCCGATGCAACAGCGGCCCCGGTGCAGGTGGTTGCGGCGAATGCGCCTGCGGTGGAACTGCTGGCCGTGCGGCCATCCTGGGTGCGGATCAATTCGGCGGATGGCACTGTTTTGTTTGAAAAAATCCTGGATGCAGGCGAGCGCTATGTCGTGCCGCAACTGGCGCAGGCGGCGCTGTTGCGCACAGGCAATTCGGGGTCAGTGTATTTTGTCGTCAATGGGCAAACGCACGGGCCTGCGGGGCCGGGGGCGAATGTGGTAAAGGATGTGGCGCTGTCGCCGGAATCCTTGACGGCGATTTATGCAGCGGCGGATCTGACAGGTGACGCGGATTTGGCCAAGTTTGTGGATGTGGCGGAAGTGATCCCGTCGGATCTGGTGCCCGCCTCTCCCTAAGATGTCAGTCTGACGTGACAGAAGGGCGGTTGCCGTTTGGGCGGCCCGCCTTTATCTTTGGTGGGAACCGGAGGCCCATATGTCACTGAATACCATCCGCCCATGGAAAAACATCTATCGTCGCACATCACGCCAGATCATGGTGGGCAAGGTGGCCGTTGGGGGCGATGCGCCGATTTCGGTGCAGACGATGACCAATACGCTGACGACGGACATCAAAGCGACGCTGGAACAGGTGCAGCGCTGTGCGGTGGCGGGGGCGGATATCGTGCGGATATCCACGCCCGACAAGGAATCGACGGCGGCATTGCGGCACATCATCGCAGAAAGCCCGGTGCCGATCGTGGCGGATATCCACTTTCATTACAAGCGGGCGATCGAGGCGGCGGAGGCGGGTGCGGCGTGCCTGCGGATCAATCCGGGGAACATCGGGGATGCACGCCGCGTGGCGGAGGTGGTCAAGGCGGCCAAAGACCATGGCTGTTCGATCCGCATCGGGGTGAATGCGGGATCGCTGGAAAAGCACTTGCTGGACAAGTATGGCGAGCCTTGCCCGGATGCGATGGTGGAGTCTGGGCTGGACCATATCAAGCTGTTGCAGGACAACGATTTTCACGCATTCAAGATTTCTGTGAAGGCGTCGGATGTGTTCATGGCGGCAGCGGCCTATCAGCAGTTGGCCGAGGCGACGGATGCGCCGATCCATCTGGGGATTACTGAGGCTGGCGGGCTGACATCGGGCACGGTGAAATCGGCGATTGGGTTGGGCAGTCTGCTTTGGGCGGGGATTGGCGATACGATCCGGGTGAGCCTGTCGGCAGACCCGGTGGAAGAGGTGAAGGTGGGGTTTGAAATCCTGAAGTCACTGGGTTTGCGGCATCGGGGGGTGACAATCATTTCCTGCCCAAGCTGTGCGCGGCAGGGGTTTGACGTGATAAAGACGGTGCAGGCATTGGAGTTGCGGCTGGCACATATCACGACGTCACTAAGCCTTTCGATTATCGGATGTGTGGTGAATGGGCCGGGTGAGGCGCTGATGACGGATATCGGCTTTACCGGGGGTGGTGCAGGGTCGGGCATGGTGTATCTGGCGGGCAAGCAGCACCACAAGCTGGGCAATGACGCGATGATCGAACATATCGTGGAACTGGTAGAGGCAAAGGCGGCAGAGATCGACGCGGTGGCGGCGGAATAGGGGGAAACCTGCGCGCTATTTCACCTCATAGGCCACGCATCCGAGCACGGGAAAGGCCGTGCCCATCGCCGCCTTGAACGCGGCATCTGCGGCATCCAGCGCGGTTTGGGGCACGGCTTTCCACTGCGCCATGCTGTGCCACCGGATGACCAGGTTCAGCGCGGTGGGATCATCCACGGCGCACCATACTTCTTTGCCCAAGAAACCCGGATGGGCGGCCAAACAGGCCGTCCAGATGGCGGCATCCTGCGCCATATAGTGCGCCTGATCGGCCATGGGCACGCGGAATTGCAGCCATTCGATGACCATCACCTTGCCCCCCTGCGCGCGGCCCACACCGACAGACCCATCGCCGCCAGAATGAAGGTGAACCCAGCCCAGGCCATGCTGGCCTGCGGCCCAGCGGCGATCAGCCGCCCACCGGTGGCAGAGCCAAGGGATTGGCCAAGATAGACAAATGACGTATTCAGCGCGACCGTGGCCGAGGCCAAGGCGGGGGCCAGCCCCACCAGACGGCTTTGCTGCAGTGAATTGCTGGCAAACCCGCCAAGGCCCCACAAACACCCGCCCACCAGAAAGGCGGGATAGCTTCCCCATGCCAGGGCGACCACGGCCAACCCGATGGCAATCAACGATAATGCCAGAAGAACCGACCTTTCCACCCCGAACTGCCCTGCAAGACGCGATGCTGCATAGTTGCCGCAGACGCCGGCCGCACCGACCACCAGAAATGTCAGGGCCACGCCATGCCCGGTTTGCCCGTAAACCTTGGTCAAGACGGGCGAGACATAGGTGAACATGGCAAACTGCCCTGACATGGCAAACATCGTGACGGCCAGCACAACCATCAGCCGGGGGTCAGTCAGCACCCGCAGCCAGGATGACAGGTCTATGCGCTGCACGCGCAACCCGCCGGGCAGCACGACCCAGACAACGCCTGCCGCCACGGCCGACAGACCGGCCATCAACAAATAGGTTTGCCGCCAGCCAATCGCCTCACCCAGCACCGACCCCAAGGGGATGCCCAGCACCGAGGCAAGCGACCAGCCGATAAAGATAAAGGCAATCGCGCTGCCACGCTGGTCTGCGGGCACCAGAAGGCCCACGGTTGCGGCCGCTTGTGGCGTGAACAGGGCGGCCCCGATCACGGTGATTGCACGAAACAGCAATAGCATGGTGAAGTCCGTGGTCAGCATTGCGCCCAGATGCCCGGCGGCATAGATCAGCAGTGAGGCGACCAGCAGAATGCGCCGGTCCACGCGGGTGGTAAGGCCAGCCAGCACGGGGGCACCGATGCCCACAACGAGACCACCCACGAACATCAGCAGCCCGGCGCGGCTGGCATCTACGGCATAATCGGCCATGAAGGCACCGAGCAAGCCTGCAGGCAGCAAGACACCGGTGCCGATGATGAGATTACCGAAAAGCATGGCCCAGAGGGCGCGCGTGGCGGGGCGTGGGGATGTTGCGGTCATGCTGGCGAGCCTGCCATCAACGCGGGCAAAGGACAATGGCGGGCAATTCAGACGATGAAGTCGTCCGCCTGCAATTGCGCGGCGTCTGTTCCCAAAAGGCGGATGCGCAGCGGACCATCCGTGTAGATCACCACGTCACCGCCATCTTGCCAGAACCGCAAGTCACTGAAACTACAGGGCAATTCGTGTCCCCACAGATCGATGGTGTCGAGCCCGTCCTCATAGTCAAGTATGGTCACCCGGCCCGGATTATAGATGAACGTGTCCGCCCCGGCACCGCCGATCAGCGTATCGTTACCCCCGGAACTGACCAGCGTATCGCTGCCAGAACCTCCGGTGA
This sequence comes from Rhodobacterales bacterium, assembly GCA_031385205.1. Classification (GTDB taxonomy): domain Bacteria; phylum Pseudomonadota; class Alphaproteobacteria; order Rhodobacterales; family Rhodobacteraceae; genus JAAFHS01. The sequence goes on along the minus strand of JANNBG010000148.1, from coordinate 3,966 downwards.
GGGCATCGTTGCCGCGCCCGCCCGAGATGTAGTCATTCCCACCGCCCCCATAGGCCCGGTCATTCCCATCCTGCCCGAACAGCAGGTCATCACCATCACCGGCAATGATGAGGTCATGTCCCGCACCCGCATCCATCAGGTTATTGCCGGCTTAATCGCGCAGGTAATCGTTGCCATAGCCACCTGCAACCAAGTCGTTACCCTGACCACCGAACAGCCGGTCTTCGCCGTTGCCGCCAAAGAGGAGGTCATCGCCGTCGCCCCCCTTCAGGCTATCGGCACCGCCGCGCCCATACATGCGGTCATGGCCACCATAGCCCAGAAGACGCTCTGTCACATCGTATCCAACCAGCGTGTCAGCGTCGGTGGTGCCAAGGAGTGTCGTCATCTGCAGATCCCTCGAAAAAAAGAAAGACGAAACCCGATGAAAGTTAACATGCTACTTCCTGCAAGGGATGTCAGGAATCTGCCGTCATCAGCTTTTGCCCTTGCGGGATGATCCGGCGCGCGCAAACGTCAGCGGCGATGCAGATTGACAGGCAAGGGGGACACCAGATGCGCAATGTGATGTTTTTTGGCGACAGCAATACGCATGGCACACCACCGATGCCTGATCTGGATGGGTCTGGGCGGTTTGCGCATGCGCTGCGCTGGACCACGCATTTCAGCAAGGCCTTGCCGGATTGGGAGGTGATTGCCGAAGGCCAGCCGGGGCGCACGACGCTGCATGATGACCCGATCGAGGGGGCGCATCGCAATGGTCTGACGGTGCTGCCTGCGCTGCTGGAAAGCCACCAGCCGCTGGACGTGGTGGCGATCATGCTGGGCACGAATGACCTGAAGGCGCGGTTTTCGGTGACGCCGCTGGATATTGCGCTGTCATTGGCGCGGTTGGTGACCTGCATCCGGCAATCTGGGCATGGCGTTGATGGTGGCGCACCGTTGGTGATGATCGTTTGCCCGCCGCCGATTATCGAGGTGGGTGATCTGGGCCAGATGTTCGCAGGTGGGGCGGCAAAATCGCAAAGGCTGGCGGTGGAGGTGGCGCGGATGGCGCAACGCATGGGTGTGCCGATGGTGGATGCAGCACCCTTGATAACGGTATCGCCGATTGACGGCATTCACTATGACGCGCCGGGCCTGCCTGCCTTCGGGCTTGCCCTTGCAACGGCGATGCGGCACCACTTTGGCTGACATGTCAGTGGGGGATCATATGGGGCGGTTAACGGGCAAGACGGCATTTGTGACGGCGGCGGGGCAAGGAATCGGCCGGGCTTCGGCGCTGGCCATGCACCGCGAAGGGGCCGTGGTGATTGCGAGTGATGTGAACGCGGAGGCGCTGGCGTCATTGGCGGCTGAGGGGCTGCAAACCCTGCCGTTAAACGTGCTGGATGCGGCGGCGATTGCTGCGGCTGCGCGGCCCGTGGACATCCTGTTCAACTGCGCGGGGTTCGTGGCGGCGGGCACGATTCTGGACTGCGACGATGCGCAATGGGATTTCAGCATGGCGCTGAACCTGACGGCGATGCACCGGATGTGCCGCGCGTTTCTGCCGGGCATGCTGGACCGGGGCCACGGGTCCATCATCAACATGGCCTCGGCTGTGGGCGCGACCATCGGGGCACCCAACCGTTATGTTTACGGGGCCACGAAAGCAGGCGTGATCGGGTTGACCAAGGCGATTGCGGCGGATTTCATCACAAAGGGCATCCGGTGCAATGCGATTTGCCCGGGCACGGTGGAAAGCCCCAGTCTGGATGCCCGCCTGCGCGCGACGGGGGATTATGAGGCGGCGCGCAAAGCGTTCATCGCGCGGCAACCGATTGGGCGCATTGGCAGCCCGGAGGAGATTGCGGCATTGGTGGTTTATCTGGCGTCGGACGAATCCAGTTATACCACGGGTGTTGCCCATATTATTGACGGTGGCTGGACGCTGACCTGAACCGCGCCTTGCCCCAAAGCGTGACCAATTCGCCGCAGTGCAGCACATCTCGCATGAGGGGATTCTTCGCTGCTGTTGGTTATTTGAAAGCGCTTTGGATTGATTATTTTCGTGTTTATGAAATAAAATCATGCGTCGCGGGGCGATATCTCTTGCTTTCCTGAAAGCGGTTTGGTTGATTTGGCGGTAACAGGCGCAAGCTTTGTATCAGGGGCAAATGGCTTGACCCGCAGGGGAACAGTGACACATCGTGGGTTAAGGGTGCCTCCCCGGCTGTCCCACCCACTATATGGATGAAAAACGCGTGACGGATCTTAGCCTTACCCCAAACCTTCTGCAGTCCGATGTGTTGCGTCATTTGACCTTTACGCTGGGCAAGGATGCCGACCATGCCAGCACCTATGACTGGCGGCTGGCGTTGTCTTTTGCCATTCGTGACCGGATTGTGGGGCCATGGTTCGCATCCACCCGCAAGACCTGGGCGGATGACCACAAGCGGGTGTATTACCTGTCGATGGAGTTTCTGATCGGGCGCATTCTGGAGGATGCGACGGTCAATCTGGGCCTGCGCGATCAGGCGCAAAAGGTGATGGAGGGGTTCGGGCAGGATTTCCGCAGCATTGTGGAGGATGAACCCGACCCGGCCTTGGGGAATGGCGGTCTGGGGCGGTTGGCTGCGTGTTTCATGGAAAGCATGGCGACGCTGGGCTGCCCGGCCTATGGCTATGGCATCCGATATGAACACGGGCTGTTTCGCCAGCAATTTGTGAACGGCGAACAGACCGAGGCACCGGAAGACTGGCTGATGAGCCGCCATCCGTGGGAGTTTGAACGCCCGGAGTCGGCCTATGCCATCGGGTTCAAGGGCGAGGTCACGACGGTTGAAGGGCGTGAAGTCTGGACGCCCGCCGAGACGGTGCTGGCATCGGCGCATGACACACCCGTGGTGGGCTGGCAGGGCAAATGGGCCAATACGCTGCGCCTGTGGGGGGCAAAATCGACGACGGTGTTTGATCTGGCACGGTTCAACCGGGGCGATTATGCGGCGGCGGCAGAACCGGAGGCTTTGGCGCGGACGCTATCCCGCGTGCTGTACCCGGATGATACGACCTATCAGGGCAAGGAACTGCGGCTGAAGCAAGAGTTTTTCCTGACATCAGCGGCGTTGCAAGACATTCTGCGGCGGTTCCTGGATAACCATACATCACTGCGCGATCTGCCGAAACATGTGGCGATCCAGATGAACGACACGCACCCGGCGATTGCGGGGCCGGAACTGGTGCGGCTGCTGTCGGATGTATACCACATGCCGTTTGAGGACGCACTGGAAACGGCGCGGGCCTGTTTGGGTTATACCAACCACACGCTGTTGCCGGAGGCGTTGGAACGCTGGGCGACCTTTACCTTTGGCAACGTGCTGCCACGCCATATGCAGATTGTGGAGCGGATCGACAGCTGGCACCGCCGGCAATATCCATCGCGTCCGCATTATGTGGGCATCGTGAAGCATCACGAGGTGCGGATGGGCGAGCTGGCCTTTATCATGGCGCATAAGGTGAACGGGGTGTCGGCGCTGCATTCCGAACTGGTCAAAACGACGCTGTTCCCGGAACTGAACCGCCTGCATCCGGGGCGGATCATCAACCAGACCAATGGCGTGACGCCACGGCGGTGGCTGAAGATGTGCAACCCTGCACTTTCGACGCTGATTACGGACAGCATTGGCGATGGCTGGGAGGCGGATCTTGACCGGCTGAAGGGCCTTGAGTCGCATGTGGGCGACAAGGGGTTCCTGACGGCGTTTGATACAGCAAAACGCCGCAACAAGGTGGCGCTGGCGGGCTGGATCAAGGATCATTGCGGGGTGATGGTATCGCCAGATGCGCTGTTTGATGTGCAGATCAAGCGCATTCATGAATACAAACGGCAGTTGCTGAATATTCTGGAAGCGATTGCGCATTGGCAGGCGATCCGGGCAAATCCGACAGCAGACTGGACGCCACGGGTGAAAATCTTTGGAGGCA
>JANNBG010000669.1:0-3331 GCA_031385205.1 Rhodobacterales bacterium | reverse complement strand
TCCCGGTTTCTATTTCGGATGGCGTGGACCCCAAACCAATGTAACTGATCCCCGCGACCTCCGTCGGCACATTGACGCCAAAAGCCCCATGCGCTGCCATCACGGCGGTCATCAGCAACTGCTTATCAAACGCCTTTTGCCGTTCCTTGCTTGGCGGCGTCCCTGACTTATAGTCGATCAACTGCACCCGCCCATCGGGCAAAAGGTCGATTCGGTCTGGCCGCGCCGTCAGCGTAAAGCCCAGCGCCGCAATGGTCATCCGCCCCTGTTCTTCCAGCAGGATCGGCTGCCCCTGCCGCGTTTCTTCCTGATCCAGCACAAAATTCGCCACCCGTTCCAGCTTGGCAAACCACAACGCGCGCGCAGCGGGCCATGCCACGACCTTCGCCAGTTCCGCTTGCATCATCGCCAGCATGCGCAGCCGCGCCTCGGCCCTTGCCCCGTCGGTCAGATTGCGTGCGAATGTCTCCATCACCGCATGCAGCACGCGCCCTTTCAACGACCCATCCGCCGTGGGCCGCAAAGGCGGCATCGGTTTCAGCCGCAGGATACGCTTGGCATAAATCGCATAGGGATCGCGGATCAGCCGCGCCACATCGGTGACCGGCAGTTCCGTTGGCCGCACCTGCACGGGCGGGCGCGGCGATGGGCGCGGGGCAGGGCGGGTATCATGCCCATCGGGCACATCCATCGCATGCGCTTGCTGCAACCAGACAGCACCACGCGCGCGCATCGCATCCAAAAGGGCCGGCCCGCCCTGTTCGTCCAAGCCTGCCATCAGGTTCGTCAATCGGCTGACCCAGCGCGAGGCAACCGTTTCCGCATCCGTCGTGCGCTTGGCCCGCGTCAGGATGACCGTGCCCACCGCCACCGCCTGCTGAAAGTCATGCGCCGCAAGGCCGATCTGCCGATCCGGCAATAACAGACCCGCTTTCACCCGCATATCGCGGTTCAGCCACGCGTCGGGCGCCGGCATTCCCGGCCAGACGCCTTCGTTCAGCCCGCCAAGAATCACCAGATCGGCCCCCTGCACCCGCGCCTCCAGCGTGCCCCAGATCATGATGTCCGGATGCGCCAGCACGGCATCGCGCACCGGTTCGGCCTGATCCAGCACGGCGGCGAACAAATTGGCATAATCAAAGGGCGATAACGCGCCCGCATGCGCACCCTCTGCCACCAGTGTCAGCATCACGCGCTGGGCACCAGCACCCGCCACGGCATCCCACAACCCGCCCGTGCCCGTATCCGCCGCACCCCGCGCCAAAGTTTCGGCCAAAGTCTGGTGCCATGTAACGTGGTCCGCAAACTGGCGTGTGCCGATGCTGTCTGCGCCCAGCAGCGCGCCCGTCAACCACGCAACCCAACCGGCAATACCTGCATCCGTTTGCATCGTCACCCAGTCCGCCAGAAATCCTTCTGTCGGAAAGGGTTGCGCCCGGTTGCGGATGTGGCGCTCCAACAGGCGCGTCCAGCGCAAATGATCGCCCCGTCCCTGCCCGCTATGCGTCAACGGGTGTTTCAACAGCGCCAGCAGCGCCTCAGACGTCAGCGTTTTGCCCGCCAGATTGGCCACCTGCCGCAGAAACCGTCCCGGTGGTGACAGCGCCAGTGGCCGCCCCGCGCTGTCATCCGGCAAAATCCCCCAGCGGTCCAACGATGCCGTCACCATCCGCGTCAGGTTGCGATCCGGCGTTATCAGAGCCGCTTTTTGCCCCGTCTCTATCGCATGCCGCAGGATCATTGCGATGGCCGCAGCTTCGGCGCGTGGCGATGGGGCTTCGATCAGCGTCATGTCTTTGGTCGCATGGGCCAAACCCTGCAAAGCTGGGCCATCCCGCATCCACTGATCCGTCACTGGTGCCGGGCGCAGGGCCAGCGATAGCAGCTTGTTCCGGTCAGGGTTTGGCGCGGCCACATCGTGCCACGGTTCCACCTGAGGCGCAGATATCTGCAACGCGCGCATCAGGGTGTGAAAGCGGTAGGGCGGATGATCCTCCGATGCCTTCGCATCGTTCAGCGCATCCCACACGCCCGCCGGCTGATCCCAATCAAATCCGGGCAACACCACTGCCCCTTGCGGCAACCGTGCCACCGCCTGCATCAACAGCGCCGTTGTGCCGCGTGACCCGGTTGATCCGGCCAGAATGATGGGCGTATCCGGTGGTAACGCCTGCCATTGGCTGACCAGACGCATCACCACCAACCGCTGCCGCGCCTCGACATCCGGCAGCGCATCCGCGCCAAAAAACGCGGCCATAATGCCCAGAAAATCCTGCGTGCGCCGCCAATGCGCCGAATGGCCTGACACATCCAACGCCGCAATCACCGCCGGGCTGACCCCTTCACCGCGCATTTCATCCATCAAGGTCGCCAGACTGTCGGCCAGATCAAACAGCGCCGTGCGCGGTGCAATGCTGGGGTCCGCCGTCAGCAAACCATCAATCGCCTGGCTCATCAAAAGCCGTGTGCGCAGCGCCGGAATGGCGGGTGGAATGTCGGCAAAGCCCGCATCGGTGCCCAGATCCGTCACCAGCCGGATTTTCGGCAAAAACCCCGCACCCGCCTGCACGAACAGCGCCACAATCCGCCGCCGCATGCGTTGCGTGTTTACGATCAGCGTTACCCCCGCCATTGCCGCCGGGTCTTGGCCCGCCAATCGCAACCGCAACCCTGCAACCAGGGCCGATGGAAAATCCACACCCGGCGCTTGCGCAAAGACACGCGGATGGGGCAGTTCAGGAAACATGCGCATCTTTCAACATGGCCTCCGCCTCCGCTATCCCTGCCGGATTGCCCACGTCGCACCAGCCACCCTGATGCACAATGCCAAACGCCCGCCCCGCTGCAATCTGCCTGTCCCACAGCCGGTTCAATGAGAAGGGCCCGTCCGGCATATCAATCAGCCCCTCCGTGCGCAGCAGTTGCGCGCCGATATAAATGTGATCCTCGCCGCCCTGCCCCCGCGAAATGCGGCCATCCGCAGCAACCGCGAAATCACCTTTGCCCGTATGCCCGCGCGTCTGCGCTGCAGGCAGCAGCAGCAGCAAGGCATCCATCCGGTCTGCATCCCACGCCGCCACCAACTGCGACAACGGGTTTGGCCCCGTCCATACCACATCGGAATTCAGCGTTAGCACCGGATTACCCTGCAACAACGGCAAAGCCGCCCGCAGGCCACCGCCCGTTTCCAGTAACTGGTCACGTTCCCAGCTGACTTGCACATCACGCCCTTGCAGATGCGCTGCCAGCTGATCGCCACGATAGTGCAGGTTGACCACGATCCGGCCCACCCCTGCATCTGCGCAAACCTCTAGCGCATGGTCGATCAACG
>JANNBG010000660.1:0-1611 GCA_031385205.1 Rhodobacterales bacterium | reverse complement strand
CCGCCAAGGTGATGGAAACCATCATCAAGGCCCTGCAATAATATTCCGACTGTTTCACTCAGCTATTGACGCCTGCGCCCGACCGGGCGTAAAACGCGGCATAATTTCCGACTAAAGAGGTCAACAATGCTGCGCGCCGCCCTGATCGCCCTTCTGCTTGCTTCACCCGCCATTGCACAAGAAGTGAACGTCTATTCCCACCGTCAGCCCGAACTGATCCAGCCTTTGGTCGATGCCTTTACCGCGGAAACCGGCATTGCCGTCAACGTCGCCTTTGTTGACAAGGGCATGGCCGAACGGCTGGTGGCAGAAGGTAGCCGTTCCCCCGCCGATCTGATCCTGACCGTCGATATCGCCCGCCTGATGCAGATCGTTGATGCCGGCGTCACCCAGCCCGTGCAATCGGATGTGCTGACCGCCAACATCCCCGCCACCCTGCGCGACCCGGCTAACCAATGGTTCGGCCTGACCGCCCGCGCCCGCATCGTCTATGCCAGCATCGACCGCGTCAAACCGGGTGAGGTTACAACCTACGAAGACCTCGCGTCCGCCAAGTGGAAAGGCCGCATCTGCACCCGCTCTGGCCTCAGCGATTATAACATTGCCCTCTTGTCCGCCTATATCGCCCATCATGGCGAAGGCGCTGCCACAACATGGGCTGCAGGCATCAAGGCCAACCTTGCCCGCAAACCCGATGGCGGCGACCGCGATCAGGTCAAGGCGATTGCTGCGGGGCAATGCGACATTGCCATCGGCAACACCTATTACATCGGCCAAATGCTCGCCGACCCCGACCAGAGAGCCGCCGCCGAGGCCGTGCGCATCGACTTTCCCAATTTCGACGGCAATGGCACCCATATGAACATCTCTGGCGTCGCCATGACCAAATCCGCCCCAAACCGCGACAATGCCTTGCGGTTCATGGAATGGCTGTCGGGCGATACGGCGCAAAAGATCTATGCCGACACCAACAACGAATATCCCGTCAAGCCCGGCGTCCTCGCCTCCGCGCTGGTTACAGGTTGGGGTGCCTTTACGCCTGACAACCTGCCCTTGGCCGATATTGCCAGCCACCGCGCCACAGCTTTGCGGATCATGGAAGAGGTGAACTTCGACGGCTGACACGTCAGCACTGTGTTCAGTTTTTGACCATCTGGACAATCTATCGGCGAATGGCTTACCTGTGCGTCAAAGGAGCCGTCTGATGCCGCGCAAGATCATTATCGACACCGACCCCGGGCAGGATGATGCCGTGGCGATCCTGCTGGCACTTGCCAGCCCCCAGGATATGACCGTTCTGGGCGTGACATGCGTTGCGGGCAATGTGCCCCTGCCCCTGACGCAGAAAAATGCCCGCATTATCTGCGAGTTGGCAGGCTTTCCTCATCTGCGCGTCTTTGCCGGATGTGACAAACCGATCAAACGCAAACTGGTCACGGCGGAACATGTGCATGGCAAAACCGGCTTGGATGGCCCCGTGATGGCCCACCCCGTGATGCCCCTGCAAAGCCAGCATGCCGTTGATTTCATCATCGAAACGCTGCGATCCGAACCCACCGGCACCGTCACCCTGTGCCCCCTCGGCCCGCTGACCAACATCGCCACCGCCTT
>JANNBG010000646.1:0-5697 GCA_031385205.1 Rhodobacterales bacterium | reverse complement strand
GGGGCGATATGCGCCAGCACATGTTCTGGGGCGCTTTGTACCATTGGTTCGTGCTGGCCGGGTTTTGGGATTACCGCAACTTCAAACCGCACCGCGCCATGACCGTGGGGCAGGAATTTCTGTTGTATTTGAAACGCTTGGTCCTGATGCCCTTCCACCGCTGGGAACGCATCGCGGCCACGCTGCGCATCAAACATGGCGGGTTCCCCTATCATCTGGTCATCCTGCAACTGGAACATGACGCGAGTTTTCAGAAACACTCGCCGTTCCAGACCATGACCCAGTTCCTCGAAATCGTCATGGAAGGCTTTGCCAAGGGGGCCCCACCACACCACCATCTGGTGTTCAAGGCCCACCCGTTGGAGGATGGCCGCGTGCGGGTTTTGACCGAAATCAAACGCCTTTCGCGCCAACATGGCGTTGAAAAACGTGTGCATTTCGTGCGTGGTGGCAAGCTCGCCCAACTGCTCAACCACGCCCGCAGTGCCGTGACCGTCAATTCCACGGCCGGCCAGCAGGTACTGTGGCGCGGACTTCCGCTCAAGGTGTTCGGGGCGGCTGTTTATGCCAAACCGGAATTCGTCTCCACCCAGCCCTTGCCCGAATTCTTTGCCCAGGCCACACGGCCAGACAGCCGCGCCTACCGCGATTATCGCCATTATCTGCTGGAAACCAGCCAGATTCCCGGTGGCTTTTATTCGTCGCAAGGGCGGCGCGAATTGATGCGGCAGGTCGTCGATATGATGCTTTCGCCCGATGACCCCTACGATTCGCTTACCTCCGGGCATGCGGCACCACGGCAACAGTTACGACTGGTGACCTGACGCACCAAATTGGCTTTTGCAAATTCCCCTGCCTTTCTGTAGCCTTGCAGGCAAAACTTGAGGCAAACTCCATCAAAGGAGCCCGGGCAGTGGCAGGAATGGTATCAAGGGGCGCAAAGGCGCTGGCCCTTGTCGGTCTGGTTGGAATCGTTGTGGGCTGTGGCCTGCCGCGGTCTGGCCCGAACAAGAAAGAGATCTTCGCAGGGTCGGTGTTGCAACAGGGCGATGCCTTTGTTGTGACTGTAAACAGCCGCGTGACGCAGGCGACGTCGGTCACGCCCGCCTTTGGGTTTGGGTCCGACTTCCGCAATGCGGGCGTGGTGGGGTCTGACATCATCAATCCCGGCGATGCGTTGGTGCTGACCGTGTTTGAAAACGTGCGGGATGACCCGTTGCTGGGCAACACCGGGCAACGCGTGTCCTTGCTGGACCAAGTGCAGGTTGACGGGCAGGGCTTCATCTTCATTCCCTATGCCGGGCGCATCAAGGCGGCAGGCCAGACGCCTGATGGGTTGCGGCAGGCGATTACACGCAAGCTGGACAGTCAGACGCCTGACCCGCAAATTACCGTGCAGCGTGTGGCAGGTGATGGGTCGACTGTGTCTGTCGCAGGTGGTGTGACAGGGCAGGGTATCTATCCGATTACCGCACCAAACCGTATGCTGACGGGCATGCTCGCCGCAGCTGGAGGTGTGGCGATTGAACCCGCTGTCGCCATCGTGCGCGTCACGCGGGGCGGCAAAACGGGCAAAGTCTGGCTGGAAGATCTCTATTCCAACCCCGGCCTCGACATCGCTTTGCGCGCGGGCGACCGCATTGTGGTGGAACGTGATACGCGGGCTTTCACGGTGCTGGGGGCCACTGGCGCGCAAAACCGCGTGCCGTTCGAGACGCAGACGTTAAGTGCGATTGAGGCGATTGCGACCGTTGGCGGGTTGACCACATCGCTGGCCGACCCGACAGGGGTTTTCGTGTTCCGCAATGAACCGGCGGAAATTGCGAATTCCGTGCTGGGCCGTGATGACCTGGCGGGCGATCAACGCTTTGTTTATGTGCTGGACCTGACGCAACCCACAGGCATGTTCGAGGCGCGCGATTTTCTGATCCGCGATGGCGATACGGTCTATGTGACGGAAGCACCCTATGTGCAGTGGCAAAAGACGTTGTCGGCGATCACGGGGGTTGCCGGGGCGGCCAATACGGTGACCTCCGCAACCGGCCTCTGACCCCAATGGGCGATGCCGATCATACCGCCGGGGGACTTCCCCGGCGGTTGTTTTATTACAATGCAGGGTTTTTGCCCGATGCGCGGCTGCGGCGGATGTTGACGCTGGCGGGGTACGAATTGCGGCTGGGGCTGCCGGGGCCGGGTGACGGCGTGGTCGTCTGGGGGCGGTCACCCTATGCTGGCCGGGGTGAGGCTGTGGCGCGCCGGTTTGGCGTGCCTTTGGTGCGGGTGGAGGATGCGTTTCTGCGGTCAGTGAAGCCGGGACGGATGGGGGATGCGCCGTTGGGGTTGATGATCGACGGGATGGGGGTGCATTTTGATGCGGCGTCACCGTCGTGGTTGGAACTTCTGTTGTTGACCGCAGACTTGCACAAATCCGATCTTTTACAGCGCGCTGAAGTTGGAATTGCGCGGATCAGGGCTGCTGACTTGTCTAAATACAATATGTTTGGCGATACTGCTGCTCCCGAAGCCGGGTTCGTGCTGGTGGTGGATCAGACGCGGGGGGATGCGTCGATTGTGCATGGGGCAGCGTCAGAGGCGACATTCCTGCACATGCTGCTGCGGGCAGTGGCGGATCATCCTGACAGGGTGATTGTGGCGAAAACACATCCGGAAACAGCGCATGGCCTGCGCAAGGGGCATTTTGGAGCCGAGGTTGCACGGGGGCGGGTGCAGGTGTTGACAGATGCGGTGTCGCCCTGGGCGCTGCTGGAACGGGCGCATGCGGTTTATACAGTGTCATCGCAACTGGGGTGGGAGGCGGTGCTGGCAGGCCATCGTCCGGTGGTGTTTGGCCAGCCATGGTATGCGGGATGGGGTGTGACGCAAGATGTGCAGCCGATTGCGCGGCGCACCCGGCTGTTGACGCCGGTGCAGATGTTTGCGGCGGCGATGATCCTAGCCCCCACATGGTATGATCCGTGCCGGGATCGTTTGTGCAGCCTTGAGGAGGCGGTAGACCAGCTGGAGGCGGAAGTGCGCAGCTTTCGCGAGGACCGCAAGGGGCATGCCGCTTTGGGTATGCGGATGTGGAAGCGGGGACGCCTGCAGGTGGTGTTCGGGCGCGAGAAGCCCCTGATTTTCTGCGAAAATCCCGACGCGATACCTGCGGGGCGGGATGTGCTGGTCTGGGCGGGAAAGGAACCCGTGGGGTTATCGCACCCTGTGGTCAGGCGGGTGGAGGATGGGTTCCTGCGGTCACGCGGATTGGGGGCGGAACTGGTGCCGCCACTGTCTTTGGTGACGGACGATCTGGGGATTTACTATGACCCGACGCGTGAAAGCCGGTTGGAGCGATTGATCGCCGGGCCTTTGCCGCCCGGTGGGCGACTGCGGGCCGCGCGGCTGGTTGCCGCCTTGGTGGGTGGGGGGATCAGCAAGTATAATCTGGGTGGGGCTGTGCCCGATTTACCCAATGGATACCGTATCTTGGTGCCGGGGCAGGTGGAGGATGACGCGTCGATCCGGCTGGGTGCGGGGGATGTGCGGACCAATCTGGGGCTGTTGCAGGCGGTGCGTTTCGCCAATCCGGAGGCGGTGATTGTGTACAAGCCGCACCCGGATGTGGAGGCGGGGTTGCGGCCGGGAGTGGTGACGGACACGGGGTTGGCGGATGTGGTGGCAGTAAAGGCGGACGCTGTGGCGTTGATCACTGCCTGCGATGCGGTGTGGACGATGACATCACTGCTGGGGTTTGAGGCGCTTTTGCGTGGGAAATCCGTGACTTGCCTTGGTGCGCCGTTCTATGCGGGCTGGGGGCTGACGACGGATTTGGGCGACGTGCCCGCGCGGCGTATTGCCCGGCCCGATCTGGTGCAACTGGTGCATGCGACCCTGATCGCCTATCCGCGCTATTACGACCCGGTGTCACGCAGGCCTTGCCCGGTGGAGGTGGTGGTGGAACGGCTGGCGGCAGGTGAGGTGCCGCATCCGGGGCTGGGGAACCGTTTACTGGCAAAACTGCAGGGGCGGTTTGCGGGCTATGCGCGGTTTTGGCGCTGAACGGGTTGCTCCTCCGCTCTGACGAGCGACGTCGCGATGTTGGTGCATAACACACTGAAATTATGTGGAAAACAACGTCTTCCACACGTCTTCTTTACGTGCGCATGTTCAGGATACGTTGAGGCGTCTGGAGCGCGCCGGGCTGAAGCGCGGCCTACGGTGGCAACGCGTCAATAAATATACCTGATCTGTTCCGTCCAGAATCGTTCCATCCGTTTCAGCGAACGGTTGATGTCATCCATCCCTTCCGCCCCCAGAACCCCGCGGCGTTCCAGCCCTTCGGCGTGCCTTGCGAACAGATCGGAGATGACGCCGCGCACACGGCGGCCCTTTTCGGTCAGGCGCACGCGCACGGACCGGCGGTCGATATCGGAGCGCTGATGGTGCATGTAGCCCAGTTCGACCAGTTTTTTCAGGTTATAGCTGACATTGGAGCCCTGATAATAGCCGCGTGATTTCAGTTCGCCTGCTGTCACCTCATTCTCGCCGATGTTGAACAGCAAGAGCGCCTGCACGGAGTTGATCTCCAATATATTCAGACGTTCGAATTCATCTTTTACCACATCCAGCAGCAGGCGATGCAGGCGTTCCACCAAGGACAGGTTGTCGAGGTAACAGGACAGGAAGGCCTTTTGCGAGCCATCGAGAAGGTCGGTATGCAGGGTCATCAGGGCGCCTCACCATGTGCTGAACTGAGGCACAGAATCAGCACAAAGGAAAAACATTCCGTAAACATTTGGCGATTTTATGGAAAATCTCGGCCAAGTCTTGTGCGGGCGTAATGTCCAATTTGCGCAATCAGCACGGCATGCACGACGGGAGCGGCTTTTTGCCCCATGATCCATGGTAAAAGATCGGTATCGGCCTCGTCCAACAGCGCATCATAGGCCACCAGACCAGCCTCGTCCATTTGTACCAAATGAACATCGGCATAGGGACCGAGGATGAGGTCCATCTCTTTGGTGCCCCTGCGCCATGACCGCATCGTATGCGTTTCAACCGCGGCTCCATCAGGCGACATCCCGCAGTAAGACACCTTGCAGGCGTTGTTCCAACTGCCCGGCTGTGGCCGAAAGGGATGTGATCTGCTGGCGCAGGGTGGCCATTTCGGCCAGCAAAGCACGCCCATCATTTGGCACATCATCACGGGGGGGGGCTGTCAGCCCATCACCCTGACCTGTCAGCAACCACCGGATCGACACGTTCAGCATGCCTGCCATCATCTGCAACCGGTTGGCGCGGGGCTCGGACCTGTCGGCCTCCCAGGCCTGCACGGTGGTCAGGCGGACTCCGAGGCGGCGGGCCATATCGGGTGCGGTCATGCCAGACGCCTCTCGCGCCCATGTCATGCGGTCACCATAGGTCGAGGCGGCCTCGCTGCACCATTGATTATCAGGTGTCGCCATCTTGTCGCTCCTTCACATCGGTTATGACTTGATCGGCCTGTAGGGGCACCATAAGACGCAAAGGCACAAAGTTAAACCCGGGAGCCGCCATTCATGCCTTTCCTGTCCGATACACTGGCGCGGGTGAAACCGTCGGCAACGATTGCGGTGACAAACAAGGCGCGCGAGCTGGCGGCGGCGGGGCGGGATATCATCGGGCTGGGGGCGGGGGAGCCGGATTTCGACACGCCACAGA